>JBKJRA010000168.1:0-3916 GCA_046594975.1 Pyrinomonadaceae bacterium
ATACGATCATCGTAAACGCTTCGGCTTCGGATCCGGCAGCTATGCAATTTTTGGCTCCGTATTCGGGTTGTGCGATGGGCGAATATTTCCGCGACAATGGCCGCCATGCTCTAACGATCTACGACGATCTGTCGAAACAAGCCGCTGCTTATCGTGAAATTTCTTTGCTACTGAGACGTCCTCCGGGTCGTGAAGCTTATCCCGGCGACGTTTTTTATCTTCACTCACGTTTGCTCGAACGTGCCGCTAAAATGTCTGACAAACGCGGTGGTGGATCGCTAACAAGCTTGCCGATCATTGAGACACAGGCCGGCGATATCTCGGCTTACATTCCGACCAACGTGATCTCGATCACCGACGGACAGATATTCCTCGAGTCTGACTTGTTTAACTCCGGCGTACGTCCCGCTATCAACGTGGGTAACTCGGTTTCCCGTGTGGGCGGTGCAGCTCAGATCAAAGCTATGAAACAGGTCGCCGGAACGCTGCGTATCGATCTCGCACAATATCGCGAGCTTGCGGCTTTCGCTCAGTTTGGCTCTGATCTCGATAAATCGACGCAGGATCAACTCGAACGTGGTAAACGCCTGACTGAGATCCTGAAACAACCGCAATACAAACCGATGGACGTCGTCGAACAGGTGCTCATCATCTGGACAGTGTCGAACGGGCTTTGCGACGATGTCGCGGTCGAGGATCTCAAGCGTTTCGAATCAGAATTGACCACGTTTATCGAAGAAGCTAATCCGGGCATCTTGAGCACGCTTCGTGACAAAAAATCCCTCGATGACGATCTGAAAACAGAGATGAAAGAAGCGGTCGAGGATTTCAAAGCGACGCGTTGGGAAACGACAACGGCAGCAGCCGCTTAGTAAAAAAATGGCTAGTTTGTTAGACATGCGCCGACGTATTAAGTCGGTCAAAAATACACAGCAGATCACCAAAGCGATGAAGATGGTCGCTGCGGCTAAGCTCAAGCGTGCGCAGGACCGCGTCGTCGCCTCGCGTCCGTTTGCGGGCAAGATGACCGAGGTGCTCGGCGGTCTGAGTGCAAAGATCGGCAGCGAGATCTCGCATCCGCTGCTCGACGAACGCGGTGACGCGAAATACTTGATAGTGCTGGTCAGTGCCGACAAGGGCCTCGCCGGTGCGTTCAATGCTAACGTCATCAAAGCAACGCAGGCATTCCTCAAGGCAAACTCTGATAAATCATCCGAGATGATAGCCGTCGGACGCAAAGGCCGCGACTTTTTCAAACGCCGCGAGATCACTTTTGCTGACGAATACATCGGTTTGACAGGCTCCGGCCAGGTCAAGCTCGCCGATGCGATGGAGATCGCAAAAAAGGTCATCGATACGTTTACCGAAGACACGACAATCGACAAGGTTTTTGTCGTCTATACCGAATTCAAGACGGTTCTGTCGCAAAAACCTGTTATCGAACAGCTCTTGCCAATCCCAAAAACTGCCATCGACGATGACGGCGAAGCCGGCAGTCAGGCAGAGTATATCTACGAGCAGCCCGCCGAAGAGATATTCGGACGCCTATTGCCAAAGCAGGTCGAAACACAGATCTACAAAGGCATGATCGAATCGGTCGCCTCGGAGCAAGGTTCGCGCATGACAGCAATGGACTCAGCGTCGAAAAACGCAGGAGAGTTAATTGATACTTTGACCTTAAACATGAACCGGATCCGACAAGCGGCGATCACCAAAGAAATTATTGAAGTAGTCTCCGGAGCGGCGGCAGCTTAGCCCAAAAGTACGGATACTATAAGCGTAAGCACAGCAGTTGAAATCCGTAGCGATTTCGTATAAGCTTTGCTTGCTTTTCCTTTTTATTAAATTTTTTGGAGGAACACTATGCTTGGAATTTTAGGTGGTATATTAGCGTTTATCGGTGCGATCTGGCTGGTTGTCACAGCGATACAAACGGGTCAAACAACCAGTGACAAAGTAATTTGGGGCCTAGTCAATTTCTTTTGCCAACCACTAGGCGGCATTATTTTTTTCGTCGTGAAAAAACAAGGCATGGTGCCGCTAATAGTGATGCTCATCGGCATGGTGCTGACATTTGTCGGTGGCGGCTTTAACTTCTCGGTTGGCAATATGCCTACCCCTTAATATCGGTGCAAAATAGCACAATCTCAAATAGATGGCGCGAACGCTTTATGGCTTTCGCGCCGCTTTTTGTTTGGATCGGCGTTATATTTTTTCTCTCCAGTCCACAGGGCTCGATGTCTCAAACATCCCTATTTATTAGGCCGGTCTTGCAGTTTTTATTTCCTGCCGCTCCCGAGGAAACGATCTCTGTTTATCACACTTATATTCGCAAGACCGCTCATTTTACTGAGTATGCGGTTCTCGCATTTTTAGCATTTCGGTCTCTGGTAATGACTTTTCTTTCGATCGATAATTTGAAATATATCTTTCCGCTTGTTCTTGTGGTATCGATCTCCTCTCTTGATGAGTTTAATCAGAGCTTCGAGATATCACGAACATCCTCGTTTCGCGATGTGTTGCTTGATATTTTAGGTGGAGCAACTATGCTGGTATTCCTATGGTTTATCAAACAACCGCAAGTGAAAGAGTTTCCGCCACAAATGGAGGAATAAAAATGTGCTTATTAATTCGTGAATTCTAGGCTTAATTCTTCCAATTCGCGCAACTTTGTGTCATATTTTATCGTTAAGAGTACGGACAAGGAGATTTGAAAAATGAGCATTATTGACAAAATAAAAGACGCCGCGATGAACCAGTTTATCGAGGTTATCGAATGGCTTGATAATACCGGCGATACGATGGTCTATCGCTTTCCGGTCGTAGGACAAGAGATCAAAAATGGAGCCCAGCTTATCGTTCGCGAATCGCAGGCAGCTGTATTTGTGTTCGAAGGCCAAGTCGCCGACGTTTTCACACCTGGTAAATACGAGATCGACGGCGGCAATACACCGATTCTATCGAAGCTCGGAGCTTGGAAGTTCGGATTTAACTCGCCGTTCAAATCTGAGGTCTATTTTGTTAATACCAAACAGTTTACGGACATGAAATGGGGAACATCCAACCCGATCATGCTCCGCGATGCTGATTTTGGTATGGTTCAACTACGTGCTTTTGGTGCATATAGCCTTCGTGTTGCTGACCCTGCTCAGTTTATCAAAGAGATCGCCGGCACAAATGCTCAATTTAGCACCGAGGATATCGAGGCTCAGCTCAAACGTGCTATCGTCACCGAATTTTCTGATTCGCTAGGCGAGCTAAAAATTCCGGCTATCGAGCTTGCCTCGCAGTACAAAGAGCTTGGCGAAAAGATCCGCGGTCAGATCAACGAAGATTTCAAAGGCTATGGTCTCGAGGTCACCAAGTTTTATGTTGAAAATGTCAGTGTTCCAGAAGAGGTGCAGGATGCGATCAATCGGCGTGCAGCGATGGGAGCTCTCGGCAATGTCGATCAGTATATGAAGTTTCAGGCAGCCGACGCTCTGCGTGACGCTGCTCAAAACGAAAGCGGTGGAGCAGGCCTCGGTGCCGGTTTAGGTGCAGGTTTTGCTGTCGGTAACCAGATGGTGGGAGCTTTTGGCGGAGCACAACAAGGTGGTCAACCTGCTGCTCCAGCTGCAGCAACCACGCCGTGTCCGACGTGCGGCAAGCCAAACACCGCCGGTGTAAAATTCTGTGCCGAGTGCGGCGGCAAAATAGAGATCGCCCAAGTCCCGTGTGTAAAATGCGGTGCCAATCTCCGCGAAGGTGCAAAATTCTGCTCAGAATGCGGTTCAACCCAGGAAAAAGCAAAATGCAGCAATTGCCAATTCGAACTCGCACTAGGTGCAAAATTCTGCCCCGAATGCGGCACAAAAACCGAAGAGGCTTAATCAAAACCCTAGTGACTGTAACAAATGGCTGTCTGATAATCAAA
>JBKJRA010000198.1:0-4186 GCA_046594975.1 Pyrinomonadaceae bacterium
CGTATCGGCTACGGCCGCGCCGCCGCCATCCTCGACGCCATGGTCCGCGAAGGCTACATCGGCGAAATGGACGGCTCGACCCGTGCCCGTGCAATTCTCACCAAAGCCTACGAAGACCTCCAGGACATCGAAGAAGGAGCGCTTGGAGACGAGGAATAAAACGAGTAGCAGTTGGCAGTGGCGGTAGGCAGTAAAGACTCTGATGAAAGTCACATTTACCAGAACCGGAGAACGCCGTTACCGCGTGTCGGTCGAAGGGCCGGGCGTTGTGGCATCGTATATGGTGCCGGCGGCCGGATATGACGAACGGCTGCCGCACGATCTGGCGCATTTTGTAGTGGAGAACGATCTGGCGATAATGGGCTGCATTTACGGGCCGCTATCTAATGGCGGCTGCGGATGGGCTCCGGTCGGTGACACGGCAAAGCGAAAGCCCACCAGCAAAAACAATCCAAAGAAAAATCTCGATCAACGCGAGTCCGAGATGGCCGAACGCGTCATCGACATCGCCTGTCATGCGTGGACGGGCCGCATCTACACAGGAGCACCGGTCAAAGGCG
Source organism: Pyrinomonadaceae bacterium (assembly GCA_046594975.1). Lineage (GTDB taxonomy): Bacteria > Acidobacteriota > Blastocatellia > Pyrinomonadales > Pyrinomonadaceae > OLB17. The sequence goes on from JBKJRA010000198.1 coordinate 561, forward strand.
TCACCGCTGACGATATCCGGCGTATCTGCGGCAAATATGACGCCGTCAGTGCCGTCTGGTCCCAGCTTGCAGTCGGCGGTTCGATGACGCTTGATTGGACCGCGAATTTACGCAATACTAAACGCCGCTAATTAATTTTTTCAATCCAATGAGATCGATGCGTTACATCACAGGCGTAATATTTCTCTGTTTGTTTCTGCTATTCGGTTGCAGCACGAGGCAGGATTATCGTGGGGCAGAAGATAAGCCCGCATTGTCGGCGAATACAGTTAACATCAACACCGCGTCTGCAGCCGAGATCGAAAAGCTTCCCGGCATCGGCCGCAAGACTGCCGAGGCTATCGTCGCTTTTCGTGAACAGAATGGCCCATTTCGGAGGCCGGAAGGTCTGATGTTGATACGGGGCGTGAGCGAGAGCCGTTTCGCCGAATTTCGCCAGTTTATCCGCACAGAATAGTTCCTACTCATGACCGACACGACCGATCGCACAACGTTTAACCGCCAGCCGATGATGCTGCTTGCTGGGTGTTTTGCGATAGGGATACTGATCGCAGATCTTGTTTCCCTCGATATAAATGTATTGTGCGGAGTGGCGGTTTTGTCTGCGGCTCTCGCGTTTTTGTTAAAAAAGAACGTAACCGCGACTTTTCTGATCGCCGCAGCATTTATCTCAGCCGGAGCGATCTCATTTCAGTCTGAGGTGAAACGAAACAATGCGGACGACCGCGTCAGGACGCTTTATGATAACGGCACGTTTCTCTCAGGCTCGCCCGTCGAGATCGAGGGAGTTTTGCTCGGGCGGCCGGAGCAGTCGGTCGATGGAGAGTTTTTGACGCTGCGAGCGGAGAGTATTCGCTATCGCGGTAATGACAGAAAAGTTTCGGGAAATGTGAGGCTGTTTGTTCAGAACGGCAAAGATGGATCAGATATTTCAAATTTGAAATACGGCTCGCGGATCAGAGTTGCATGTGCGCTTGAACGCGAGGACGCATATCTCAATCCCGGTGTGCAGCCAAAACGCGAGGTGCTCGACCGCCAAGCCATCGACGCCACCGCGTCGGTCAAGAGCCAATTGCTCATCGAGCACATTGCGGACGAGAGCGTATTCCTGCCGCTTGCGTGGGTTTATGACCAGCGGGCAAAGCTGATCGACGCATTTTCCGGTAACCTCAGCAAGTCCGCCGCCGGCGTGATGATCGCGTCACTGCTCGGCGACAAATACTTCCTCGACAAAGACACCGCTGACCTGTTTCGCGAAGGCGGGACGTTTCATATTCTCGTCATTTCCGGCCTGCATATTACATTTATCGGCGGCTTGCTGCTGCTTTTTATGCGGCAGATCACTAAGAACCGTTGGCTGCAATTCAGCGTGACGGTCGGAGCGTTGTGGGCGTACACGCTCGCGGTCGGGGCGGATGTTCCGGTCGTAAGAGCGTCGATAATGTTTACTGTCGTGCTGTTTGCATATGCAGTTTATCGGCGGGGAACTCTGCTTAACTCACTCGGTATTTGTGCTCTTGCCTTGCTCGTGTGGCGGCCGTCTGATCTGTTTAACCCGTCGTTTCAACTCACGTTTGTCAGCGTCGGAGCGATAGTCGCAATTGCATATCCGCTTGTTGAGACACTCAAGAATATAGGCAGTTGGACGCCGACCGCGGCTGCACCATTTCCGCCGAATGTGCCGAATGGGTTGCGGCAGTTCTGCGAGATGCTCTACTGGCGAAAAGACGTGTGGAATATTGAATCAAAGAGGCAGATCTGGTCGGCGAATTTATTCAAGTCGCCATACCTATCTAACCGCATCGGCGATGGCGTTCAAAAGATCGCACGCTATATTTTCGAAGGCATTTTGATCTCGCTGATCGTCCAGATATGTATGCTGCCGCTGTCGGTCGTCTATTTTCACCGCGTGTCGGTCGGCTCAGTTCTGCTAAATCTGTGGGTTGGGTTATTTATCGCAATCGAGAGTTTTGCGGCGGTGATTGGAGCGGTCGCGGGACATTTTAGCTCTATTTTAGCGGCACCGTTCTATGCCATCGCTGATGTTACGAATTGGCTGATGCTCAGCCTGCCTCGTTTATTATCGTCAATCAATTGGGCGGGCTTTCGCCTCCCGGCGTATGTCGGTGTCGGTCGCGCGAGTTACTTTTTGTATTTTGTGCCGATAATTTTAATCGCTCTGGCAGTTAATAGATGGCGACCGTTCGATATAAAAGCATCGTCACGATTCGTCACCCGCCGATTTCTGTTACCTGTGTCGGGAGGCCTGATCTTGCTCATCGCGGTTGTAGTATTTCATCCGCTTAGTGCACCGCGAGCGGATGGGCGATTGCATATTGATTTTATTGATGTAGGCCAAGGCGATTCGGCTCTCGTGACTTTTCCTGACGGGCAGACGCTGCTCGTTGACGGCGGCGGGACGTTTAATTATCGCGAAAAAGACGATGAGTCTGATACGTTTGAGCCGGACAAACGCAGTATCGGTGAGGCGGTCGTGTCCGAGGTTTTATGGGCAAAAGGCTACTCGCGTATCGATCACATTCTGGCGACGCACGCTGATGCCGATCATATCGAGGGACTTGTCGATGTGGCGAAAAACTTTAGCGTCGGCTCGGCTGTCTTTGGCAGGACACCGATGAATGACCCCGATTTTGTTGCACTTGCAGATGTTCTGCAAAGGAGAGGTGTTGCAACCGATATCATTGCTCGCGGTGATATTCTAAAATTTGGCGACGTGACTGTCGAAGTCTTGTATCCATTAGCGACCGATGATCCAAACTCTGTCTCGGACAACAACCATTCGGTGGTTTTGCGTATTATTTACGGCAATCGGGCATTTCTACTGACTGGCGATATAGAACGAGCGGCAGAGGATGATTTGATAAACGGCGGCGGAACGCTGCGAGCCGATCTGATAAAGGTGCCACATCACGGCAGCCGGACGTCTTCGACGCAAGCGTTTATCGGTGCTGTCAATGCCAAATACGCCGTGATCTCGGTTGGGCGAACATCGCCGTTCGGGCATCCGCACAAAGATGTCGTTGAGCGTTGGAATGCCGCCGGAGTAAACGTAATAACCACAGGCGAGAGGGGAATGATCTCGGTTTCGACTGACGGGCGAGATCTACAAATTACGACCTTTACACAATAAAAATGGCCGGAGCAATTTGCCCCGGCCTTTATTATTAAGGGTGTATTGGCGATCAGCTAGCCGGTATGCCCATTGTCATAACGGCTTTCCACACACCGCCCTCTTTGGCGTAGAGCGTCGCTCCCCATTCGGGTGGGATGCTCTGGTTGCCGCATTTGCCGTCAACCGTCGATTTGGCTGTCAGCATAGCGTAGTCGCTGTTGTATGCGACGCTTGCCGCGTCTGTGAGCTTGACGGATTTGATATCACAGCTCGGATCGGACCAGCGTTTGAGCGTAACGTCACGAGCCGTCCAGCCTGCCGCACTGTCGAGTGAGACCATATCCTTTGCCGCAAAATCGTCGAGGCCCTTGGCGTCCTTGTTCTTCCACGCTTCCCAAGCCTTGGTCTCGCCCGCCATTAGAGCGTCGGTAGCAGGGTCGGGTTTGGCGTCGGCGGGTTTAGCCTCGTCCTTCTTCGCGGGAGCCGCTGCGGC
>JBKJRA010000070.1:0-4665 GCA_046594975.1 Pyrinomonadaceae bacterium
GCCAAGTTTTAATACTCTCGGATCGGCTGCGATCAGGCCGCGTCGGACGCTGTGGCCCATTGCGGTTCGTCCTGAGAAGCAATACGCGGTTGCTGTAAATGCCCCCTTGCTTGCTCCGGCGCCAGCGGCTGTTACGATGCTGGTTTTCTTAACTAATTTACTATCTTTATCGTCATCATCTGACGAGTATTTGAATTCATCGTCAGCATATTCCTGTTCCGTAGAAATTTCTGCGGTCGCAGTCTGAGCTGAGATGCTGTCTGTTAAAAAATTATCTGTAATACCAATATTATTTATTAAATTTAATTGCGAATCGTTCGCGTTAACGAGGGCGGCATCTGTGTTGACCTGTGCGAATATAAATATCGCAACCATTGTCACCACGGTAAAGACCGCTGCTCCTCTAACGAGATTTTTCATTATTCTTCTCCGTTGTTACGTACCTCGTTTAAAAACAAAAATAGCGTCTGAGATTTGGGTCGTCAGTCACTATTTCGCATTTAACGAAGACTGTTTCGGTGAATTCATTTTCACCTGTTCTCGTGCCCCGTGGGCCGAAACATATTATGAGGCTAACACTTTTGGTTATATCTGTCCACCCCGCGAAAAACCGCAAGCCCTTATTTTATATGCAATTGCTGTATTTTCAGATACTTAGGCGTGTCATTTTTTTTTGATTTTGATAGACTTCTGGTGTAGAAATCGCTTATATTGAGACGCGATTTAGGCGAAATAAGCGTCGGTTTTTAAGAGGTAATTTTATGCACGAAAGACGAGGAGCCGGACGGCATGTGATCTCGTTTCCGATACGGGTTCGTTGGAAAGACGAAACCGGTAAAGAAGTGATCCAAGAGGGCCTGACCGAAAACGTCGGGCAGCACGGCACGCTGATCTATCTGCCAAGATACTTGCCGCTGGTCGGCGGCAAGGTTCAACTCACCGTAACTGAAAAACCTGATGACGAAGTGACTGTCACCGCAGAGGTCATTCGGCTCGAACGTAATGCCTCGCATCCGCAGGCCGCTCTGATGCTGACCGAAAACCTGCGTGAGTGGAAAAAGAAAGTGTGGGAATACGCCGGTGCGACTATCGCCGCGATGGAACCCGAACCTTTAGACGATTGGTAGATTTCAGCGGCATCGATCCAGTAGGCAGCAGCAGTAGGCAATAGGCAGTGGAAAGAAATCTGGCCGATACAAATTACTGCTTAGTGCTACTGCCATCTGCCTACAATAATTTAAGCTATGAAAATCTTAGTATTAGGCGCCGGACGTATGGGACACGGCGCCGTTTTTGATCTGATCCATAATTCGCCCGGTGTCGAACGTATCACGGTAGCCGATTTTGACCTGACAAAGGCAGAGGCCGTCGTGGCAGCGGTGGATGCCGGGCGTGTCGATGCACGTCAGATCGACGCGTCGAATTACGCAGACATTGTCGAGTTGATGCGTGGTCACGACTCGGTCATCTCGTGCGTCAATTATTGGTATAACATCTCGCTTTCAAAAGCTGCGATCGAGGTTGGAGCAAACTTTTGCGACCTCGGCGGCAATAATTATATCGTCGATGAGCAGCTCGCTCTCGACGCCGAAGCCAAAGCCGCAGGTGTGAATATAATCCCTGATTGCGGTCTCGCTCCGGGCATGGTGTCCGTGCTCGCGATGCACGGTGCCGCAAAATTTGACGAGATCGAGGAAATTCACATCCGCGTCGGCGGCCTGCCGCAAGATCCGCAGCCGCCGCTGAATTATCAACTCGTATTTAGTGTCGAAGGCCTGATCAACGAATATATCGAGACCGCCCGCGTCATCCGCGATGGGCAGCTAAAAACAGTCGAATCAATGACCGAGATCGAAAGCCTTTCATTCGACGGCTTTCCACCGCTTGAGGCATTTCAGACATCGGGCGGGACATCGACACTGCCTGACAGTTTTCTCGGGAAAATAAAGGAGCTTGATTACAAGACGATCCGTTACGCAGGGCATTGCGAGAAATTCAAGACGATGATCGATCTCGGGCTGTGCTCAAGCGAAGAGATGGTCCTGTCAGAACCGGGAGCGGTAGCGACTGGGTTTACTCGCATAGCACCAAGAAAGGTCTTTGGCGAACTACTCCAGCAGCATCTGCCCGCCGACGGGCCTGACTATGTTCTCGTGCGGCTCGATTTTGTCGGCACAAAAGACGGTGCGACGAAAAAGCTGCGTTACGACATCGTCGATAAACTAGACGAATCAACCGGCCTCTCAGCAATGATGCGGACAACAGCTTTCCCGGCGTCGATCATTGCTCAAATGATGGCGAGCGGCGATGTTCTGATGCGCGGAGCTACCCCGCAGGAAAAAGCGATCGACCCTGACAAATTTGTTGCTGAGTTAAAGCGGCGACAAATAAATATAGTCGAATCATATCTGTAATACTGAATACAATGCTATATCGCGAGGCAGATCCGCCCGAAGATCTCAAGCACTTTGTACTTAGTTTTTGGGAATTTACCGTCCCCGAAGACTTTCCTTCACCCGCAGTGCACGAATTATTTCCGGATGGCTGCGTGTCGCTTTTTTACATTCGGAATCTCAAACGCAGATTTCACTTTGCCGGTTTGAGCGGCATGTATCTCGAGTCGATCACAAAGCCGATTTTTGCTGGCGATAAAATCTGGGGTATGCGTTTTTCGCCGGCAGCTTGCGCCGCTATTCTCGGGTCGGATCCGCTAACAATGGTAGGCCGTAGCACGCTCGACGAAATCGAATTTCCTCACTTGCTCTCGGGCCTTATCGCCGAACTCCGCAAATGTGTGAGTTTTGATGAAGCTGTCCCAGTATTGGCAAATCGTCTGCGTCCGGTAAAAAAACCGTATGCGTTTGACGCAGCAGTCAGTTTGGGGATTGACCTGATCGAAGCCTTACGCGGGGAGATATATGTTGACGATATCGCCCAACACCTTGGTCTCAGCACTCGGCAATTTCAAAGGCGTTTCAAGTCTGCCTCTGGCCTTTCGCCAAAAACTTACATTCGTGCACGCCGTTTTCGTGCGAGCGTTGTCGATCTGGTTGAACAAAATTCCAACACATGGGCCGGTCGAGCCGCAGAACTGGGGTTTGCCGACCAATCTCACCTTACAAAAGAGTTTGTCGCGATAACAAAACGCACGCCAAATTCCTTTGCCAAAAAGATAGGGGATATTCGTCACGGGGACCTAGTGAAATAGTTGGCAAAATGTCGCATATTTACAATACACTACAGTCTCGATAACTCTATGATGTATTTATTTCCTTGGAGACTAATTATGAAGTTATTTCTTTCGATCGCACTCGTAGCATTTGTATTCACGGCAAACCTAACCGCGCAGGCTCCCAATAATGTCGATACCAAAAAGGCAGAGATGAAAAAGATCGAAAAAATGGTCGGGCAGTGGAAAGGCTCGGGTTGGATACAACAGGGGCCCAATCGCGAAACATTTACGGGTGGCGAAACGGTTCAAATGAAAGTTGATGGCCTCGCTATGCTGGTAGAGGGCAATTTTGCCAATCCGGAAGGTAAAGTTATCCACCAAACACTAGCCGTTTTATCATGTAATGAGAAGATGACGGGTTATAATTTCGCAACGTATTTAGCGAACGGGCTAACCGGAGTACATGATTTTAATGTCGTCGGAGATCATTTCGAATGGGGCTTTGCGATACCTAACGTCGGCCAGGTTCGATATACAATAAAAGCGGATGACAAGACCTGGTTCGAGATCGGCGAGTTTTCCCGCGACGGCAAGACTTGGAATAAGAATTTTGAGATGAAGCTCGATAGAGTTAAATAAGAAAAAAGCTTCTCATTTCTGAAAAGCCTTTTCGATATAATTGCATTTCTATTAGAGGCATCTCTCTTCTGCTGACTACTCACTACCGACTAATGCCTACTTCTCCGCATTCGTGCTATTCGTGTCCATTCGTGGCAAAAAAAGAAAGGGTGCTCCTTGCACCCTCTCCTACTGACTTCTGGCTACTGACTGCTGCTACTCACAACACCCCGTAAACCACCGCCGAGTTCGAAAAGTTTGACACCGATTTCGAAGCCACCGCCCGCACCCTGTATTCATAATACTGGCCCGGCGTGACCGGCGTATCGACAAAGGTCTGCCGTTTTGCGGTCGAGTGCAGCATCCATGGCCCATCGTCACCCTGCCGCCGCCATATCTCGTAATAGACCATTCCCGAACGGTTATTGCCGGTAAAACGTCCACGGATGATGCCGTTTGAGTAACCAAACGCCGACAGCTCCGTCGGGTCTTGCGGCACATACGGCACCGGTTGCGTCAGCGGGTAATCAAATCCGCATATGTAATATTGCTTTTTTGGTGCCAGCCCCGCCCGCAGAGCGTCGCGGACCTGGCTCATCAGAGCCATGATCTGTGTCCGTGTCTCGTTTTTAGAGCTTACCGCCGCCTTACGCTCGCCCTCGGCCACCGCTGCTGCCGCTGTCTGTGTTGCCAGTTTAGCGGGCAGCGTGCCGATAGCCGTCACGAGATCGGCCCGCACGTTTGTGTCGATCGCAGCAATGCTTGACCCCGTGAGCAGATCTACAACGTTTTTTGCGAAATCCGAAAGATCGTTATCGCCTAGAGTTCTAATATTCATGTTTTTTCTCCTGTTATGTGTTTTTAATGTAAGAAAC
>JBKJRA010000224.1:0-3790 GCA_046594975.1 Pyrinomonadaceae bacterium
TTGACGAGCCTAAAGCGGATGAGATCTACTCAGTCGGAACGCTGGGACGGATCTTGCAGGCCCAGCGGCAGGACAACGGCCAGATCAAGGTCGTCGTAGAGGGCCGCGAACGCGGACGTATGGTGCGTGTCGAGCAGGACGCCGACGGGATGTTTTACGCACACGTGCGTCGCGTAGGCTCGACGGACGAGTCCGGTTATCGCACGGACGGTCTGCTGCAAAAGATACATACGCTGGTCGAGCAATTTTTGCGTGTTTCGCCGGATGCTTACGCTGACGCTTTGCACGCAAGCCTGCGTGGAGTTTCGGCGGCACAGATCGCTGATTCGATGTCGTCGCATTTGCGGATAGACGTTAAGGAAAAGCAGGACCTGCTTGAGACGGTTTCGGTCGCGGAGCGGCTGCAAAAGCTGATCGACGTGCTTGAGGGCGAGACGGAAAAACGCCAGATGGATCGCAATGTACATTCGCGAACCAAAAAGCAGATGGACAAACATCAGCGTGAATATTATCTCAATGAGCAGATCAAGGCGATCCACAAAGAGCTCGGCCGCAAAGACGAAAAGGCCGAGCTGGATGATCTGAAAAAGAAGATCGAGGAAGCCGGAATGTCCGAAGAGGCGACCGAAAAGGCTCTGCAGGAATTTGCCCGCATCGAAGCCATGCCGCCGATGTCCGCCGAGGGAACCGTCGCCCGAACATATATCGACTGGCTTTTGAGTGTGCCATGGCAGGCGAGCTCGGACGAGATCGAGGATCTTGGTGAGGCGGAAAAGACCCTCAACGAGGACCATTACGGACTCGAAAAGATCAAGGAACGCATACTCGAATTCCTCGCCGTGCGTCAGCTTGTTAAGAACCCGAAAGGCACGATATTGTGCTTCGTCGGGGCTCCGGGCGTTGGTAAAACATCGCTTGGGAAATCGATAGCTAATGCCACTGGACGTAAATTTGTCAGGCTCGCGCTTGGTGGTGTGCATGACGAGGCGGAGATCCGCGGCCATCGACGAACTTATATCGGTTCGATGCCTGGACAGATCATTCAGCTCATGAAGCGAGCGGGCACGACGAACCCCGTTATTTTGCTTGACGAGGTTGATAAGCTCGGCCGTGATTATCGCGGTGATCCGTCGGCGGCTTTGCTTGAGGTGCTGGACCCGGAGCAAAACAGCACATTTCGCGACCATTATCTGGACGTCGATTACGACCTCTCGCACGTATTTTTTATCGCGACAGCGAATGTGTTGCACACGATCCCGCCAGCGTTGCAGGACAGGCTTGAGATATTGAGTTTGTCGGGATACACCGAACGTGAAAAGCTCGAGATCGCCAAACAGCATCTGATCGTCAAGCAATGTGAGAACAGCGGTATCGATGCCGAGAAAGTTAGTTTTACGGACGACGGAATCCTCGAGATCATCCGCCACTACACACGCGAAGCGGGCGTCCGTAACCTCGAACGCGAGATCGGTTCGTGCCTGCGAAAGATCGCTAGGAAGTTTGTCGCGTCGGACTCGAAAGAAGACTTTCGAGTGTCGGTTGACGCCGAAAAGGTCCAGGAACTGCTCGGCGTGATCCGCTATCGCAAACAGGACATCGCCCGCAAGAGCGAGATCGGGCTTGTTAATGGCCTTGCGTGGACCGAGGTCGGCGGCGATGTTTTGCAGGTCGAATGCACGCTCGTCAAAGGCAAAGGCGAGGTCACGCTCACTGGAAAACTTGGCGAAGTGATGCAGGAATCGGCAAAAGCGGCATTAACCTGCGTTCGTACGCGGGCCGAAGAATTAGGCATCGATCCTGCGGATTTCCGTGAGAAAGACCTCCATATTCATGTGCCCGAGGGAGCAATTCCGAAAGACGGCCCAAGCGCCGGTATTACGCTGGCGACGGCGATGGTCTCGGCTTTGACGCGAAAACCGGCACGTCACGATGTGGCGATGACCGGCGAGATCACGCTTCGAGGTAAAGTTTTACCGATCGGCGGTGTCAAGGAAAAGCTGCTTGCGGCACACAGATTCGGGCTGCGGACGATAATTCTTTCAAAAGAAAATGAGAAAGATCTCGTCGATATTCCCGAAGAGGTACGTGACGATCTGACGATCCACGCCGTCGAGATGATCGACGAAGTGCTACACTTTGCATTGGAACCGGCACCGGAAACTGTAGATCTTGCGACACCGCAAATATGGAACCCTGACGCAAGCATCACTGATATTGCGTCGGTTATTGAATAAATGCTTATAAATAAAGAAACATCGGCTGAGTTGATAATGAAGCTTTACGATCTTCGCCGCGAGGAAAAGATGCGTGAGGCGAGGGCGTGGATCATATCTTTTTTCCCCGAGAGTGCCGAGGATGTCGTTAAGGCGATGATCGACCCCGACACTAGTGCAAAACTCCGGATGGTCACCACCTATTGGGATATGGCGGCTGGTTTTGTGACCCAGGGAGCGATAGACGAAGAAATGTTTCTCGATTCGGCGAATGAATGCTGGATAGTGTTTTCTAAGATACAGCCTCACATTGCCGGCGTGCGTCAAGTACTTGAAAATCCAAAGTTTCTGGCGAATATGGAAACTTTGATAATGCGTCAGCCCAATGTGCTTGAGACGCTAGCCGCCCGCCGTGAATCGATGAAACGCTGGATGGCGGCCCGTGCGGATATGGCGAAAGGCGCTTAAGTCTGAGTTTCTGGTTTCGAGTTTTTAGTTTCGGAAAGTTAAACTTTTAACTAATTTGGAACTTGGAACGATAAACTAAAAACTCATGAAAGTTACCTCCGCTGAATTTGTTAAAAGTGCCTTTGAAATGGCACATTGGACGGTCGATGGCCGTCCTGAGATCGCTTTTCTAGGGCGCTCGAATGTAGGGAAGTCATCCCTTATCAATTCGCTGCTGCTTCGAAAAGGGCTTGCGAGGACATCAAACACGCCTGGACGAACGCAGAGTATTAATTTTTTCCTGATAAACGACATTTTTTACTTTACTGATCTGCCGGGTTACGGTTATGCCCGGGTTTCAAAAGTAATGCGAGCGGATTGGGGAAAAATGGCCGAAGAGTATTTGTCAGAAAGACAAGAACTTGCTCTGTGCATTCAACTTATCGATTCTCGGCACAAGCCGACATCGCTTGATATGCAGCTCAACGAATGGTTGGTCCATCACGGAAAACCGCACATCGTTGCCGCGACAAAAACCGATAAACTTTCAAATAATGAGTTGCAAAAGACTCTGAATGAAACTCGGAAAATCCTGTTAAATGCCAAAATCGTGGCGTATTCGGCTAATACTGGTAAGGGACGTGACGAGCTGTGGGGAGAAATTAACTCAGCGATCGATAATTTTTAATTTTATTGTTGATTTACGCTTGCGAATAGTGTAATAATAAATTTTCCCTATAACTCAGGGTTTATTGAAAAAGCCGTAGGGCTTTGTTCATTGGCATTACTACATACAATCCATACGATTTTCTCCACTTTTTAATTTCTATCCAGACCGCTATTACGCTGTGCGCGCGAGAAAATCGTTAAAACACTAAAGTGTTGGTAACAGGACACTAAACATCAATTCCTATTTAATAGACATTTAATAGACATGGCAACCAAAACCACACCTAACCGAAAGCCCAAGGCCGAGAAGATCGTTGATGAAACAGAAGTTTCGACCAGCGAAGAATCCGACGCGTCAGACGCTGAGGCGACCGAGGCAAAATCTGCATCCTCGAATGGCAAACCTGACGACGGCGCAATGATGAATCTTGCCGGCCTAAAGGATATGTCGATCAGCGAAC
>JBKJRA010000252.1:0-8463 GCA_046594975.1 Pyrinomonadaceae bacterium
GTCAAGCGGCCGCCGACGATGACGTTCGCACCTTTATCTAACGCTTCTACCAACGCAGAGGCACCGAGATAGACGTTGGCGGACTGGACTTGGTCACGAATCGCTGCGAGCGGCGTGCCGTCGTCCATGTTGTTGATCTCGACGCCGTCAGCGATCCATTGGTCGAGTTTGTCGAGCACGTCATCGCCAGTGACGACGCCGATCTTTACTTTGCCTTGTAGTCCAAGTACCCGGGCGGTTTCCTGAATCGCAGCGGCACAACCAAGCACGTTTACGCCGCCGGCATTGGAAAGAACTTTGATACCGTTGGCGACACAATCGGGTAATATCTCCGACATCAGGCTTACAAAATCGCGTGCGTATCCAGTGTTCGGGTCGCGATTACGCTGCTTTTGCAGGATCGACATCGTCACCTCGGCGAGGTAATCGAGCATGAGGTAATCGATCGGGCCTTTGCGAACCTGATCGATCGGCGCCGTTAACAGATCGCCCCAAAATCCTTGCCCGCCTGCGATTCTTACAGAAGATCTCATAATTAATTAGTAGAACAAAAGTAGATAGGGCGGTCAAACAATGATCGAAATCATACTTGACCGCCCTACTACATTAGTTGTTGAGACGATACTACAGTCTGCGATGTCTTGGATGTGAGACGAACGGATATTTTGCTTTACGCCATACCCATTTGGTGCCGTGAACCGTTTTGACGGCTACCCAGCGTCCACCACGATACGATTTACTGGCGACCCATTTGCTGCCGTTCCAGGTCTTTTTACCGACCGTAGTGCCGACCCTGCGGCCTCCGTGATAGACCTTTTTCGTGACGTGAACGGTTTTATCACCGATCTGCTTCATCATCGAGTCTTGAGCGTTGATTGCTTGCGAACTGACAAACGTGATCGTCATAAGAAATGCGACCGACAATAACAATACTTTTATATTTTTCATATTTCCCCTTGCGTTAGCTTTCTGATATCCAAATCAAATATGAGCCTTTAATTTATTGATGTCAATAACAGCCTAGGCTCATGCAGGCCGGACATGTGCATTAATGAATTTAACGATGTCTTCGGTAGATGTTCCGGGTGGAAATACCTCTGACACGCCAATTGACTTGAGTTTGATGATATCTTCCGGCGGAACGATGCCCCCAACAAGCACGAGAGTGTCGTCCATGCCGTTTGCTCGCAGTAAATCGACGATGCGTGGACACAGAGTGTTATGTGCACCGCTCAAGATCGAGATGCCGACAGCGTCAACGTCCTCTTGCAAAGCGGCAGATGCGATCATCTCAGGCGTTTGTCGCAAACCGGTATAGATAACCTCCATACCAGCATCACGCAATGCACGGGCGATCACCTTAGCTCCGCGGTCGTGACCGTCGAGGCCGGGTTTAGCCACTAAAACTCTTATCTTTCTTTCACTCATATTGGTTAAAGTATATTAACGAGCCACGTGCGCGAGCAAACTGCCGATTTTGATATAAGGTTTGAGTTTTGCCCACGAAAAGTAAAACTCGCCGTCCGGCTGCAACGCCTGAATCACATGCGCAAAGTCGTAATCATGGTGAAACGTAATGCCCTTGTCCGAAACTGAGAACTGATCGAGCTGAACGGGGTGATATTGCTTAGATTCCTTGATGGCGTAGTCAAATCCCTGCATATCGGCTTCTTTATCTTTTTTGAGTTCCGCCCTCGCCTTTTGTATATCCTTTTCTCTGACGGCGTTCACCACCTTCAAGAGGGCCGGAGTATTCGCAAAAACATCCGTTGTTTTCACCCGCATCCCGTTGCTAGTGTTAACTACTACATATTTTGTTGAACCGGACGGATATGCTCCTGCGCCTTCGATCGACATTTCGACGGCCAGGATGCCGTTTTTGTTATAGCCAACTTCGTAATCCGCTCCCTGAAGCCACTGAAGGTCGCTCATCTCTTCTTTGATACTAAAGTCGGGAAATACTTTTTCGTAATCGAGAACTGCCTCGATCTTTTTAGAAATAGCCGGGGTTGAGGCTTTAATCTGCGGATAATTGACCTCAAACGTCGCTTTATACTCGGACTCTGGTTTAGGCCGCTTATATTCGACTTTTTTGCTAGTAACAGTAACCGATTGAGCGTTTCCCGCAGCTACAAAGGACGCGATGACTAAAATCAGACTAAGAACTTTGATTTTCATAATGTTATTTTAAGATCCATATTCGGTGATGCGAATACGCATTTAAGTTTTCCTGTTAAGCTTGGTTGGCGTTTTATCGCCTGATACATCTCGACCCAGCCGTGGGTGTTTATCCACAAAGGGTTGTAACTTTCGATCGGCTTTATTATGCCATAACGGGGTTCTTCGGTCTCAGAGACGAACGAGCCGAACAATCTATCCCAGATTATAAGTACACCGGCATAATTCTTATCCAAATAAGGGGTATTTACTCCGTGGTGTGCCCTGTGGTGTGACGGTGTGTTCAATACATACTCGAGCGGTCCGAGCGTTTTGATAAACCTGGTGTGTATCCAAAACTGGTAGATAAGGTTAAATCCATGCATTACAGCAAACATCCACGGTGCAAATCCAAGCAGCATTATCGGTGCGTAAAATATCCAATGCGCCAGTCCGCCAAACCAGCTTTGCCGCACCGCGACGCTCAGGTTGTAATGTTCGCTCGAATGATGGACGACGTGGAAATTCCAAAAGAGCCGTGATTCGTGGCTTACGCGGTGGAAAACATAATAAACGAAATCGTCAACGAAGAACAGTATCGCCCATGTCCACCAGGCTTCGGCAGGGAATTTATAGGGTGCTATCTCATAAAAATAGATATAGACATAACCAGTGACCAGACCAAACAAAGCTCCCCAAACGACGCTCATAAAGCCGAGAAAGATATTGCCCCAGGTGTCTTTCCTGTCAGCGTATTCATTAGACCCTTTAATGTGGGCCCAGAGAGCCTCGCCAGCTATCAAAAGAGCGAAAAATGGAATAGCTATTACTGTCGGCGGTAAGGTCACAATTAACTATTTAGACAAAAGTATATCAAAAGATGTTTTCAGAAAACTGAAATTATAGTAGCATCAAAGCATCGGATCTTTCCTCAGCAGCACACGTTCAGATTGGTTAGATACCAATTGTGGCCTTGGACGTTTTGCATTGAAATAGAATGGCAAAGAAGATATTTAAGATATTGGTGATCGTAGTTGTAGCCGCATTTGTGGTGCTACAGTTTTTCCAAATAGATAAGACGAATCCGCCGGTCGTGCAGGCTGAAACGCTTGAAGCCTCGACTACTGTTCCGTCAAACATCGTAATTATCATCGGCAAATCTTGCGGTGATTGCCATACAAATCAGACCGTTTATCCGTGGTATTCGAATGTGCAGCCAACGGCGTGGTTTCTAAAAAATCATATTGATGACGGGCGGAGAAAATTAAATTTTAGTATTTGGAACACATATACGTCTGCAAAGAAATCAAAGAAGCTAGACGAGATATGCGAACAGATCGAGTCAAAGGAAATGCCGATACCATCCTATCTATGGATACATCGCGATTCAATTTTGAGCGACAGTGACGGCAAAGCTCTGTGTGAGTGGGCGAAACAGGAGAAAGCAAAGGTTGATGCCTCGATAACGGCTATGCCCGTTGCGAACTAAGATATTTTTATGTCACTGCTGCCGATCGTTCATTTTCCGGATCCTGTTCTGCTTACAGTTGGTAAGCCGTTTGGCAAAGAGGAGTTTAACGATGACCTCGTAAGGCTCGCCGCCGATATGTTTCAAACGATGGAAGATGCAGGCGGTGTTGGTCTCGCGGCTCCGCAGGTTGGTATTTCAAAGCGATTGTTCGTAATGGATGTCCCGGTCGCGGGTGGTGAGCGAGAGCGTCACGTGTTGATAAATCCCGAGATCATCAGCGTCGAAGGTGAACAGACCGGCGACGAAGGCTGCCTGTCATTTCCGGGGCTTTTTCAAGTTGTAAAACGTGAGATGCGAGTTATCGCTCGTGCGCAGAATGTAAAGGGCGAGGAATTTGAGCTTGACGTTGCGGACCTCGCGGCAAGATGTATTCTGCACGAGACAGATCATTGCGACGGCATTGTATTTCTTGACCGTATGACTTCATTGAAACGCGAGATGGCAAAGCGTAAAATCAAAGCACTACAAAAAACAGGGAAGTGGAACTAAATTGAATATCCAAGAAACAAAACTGACCGCCGAATTGGGTTCGAGCGGAGAACTTAACAAATATTTGAGCGAGGGCTGGGTGCTGATACTCAGCTACGTCAAACATTCGAGTGATACCCAGCAAGCTCGATTTGTGGTTGCGTGGCAAGCAGACGGCCCCGCTATATTTCCCGAATTGCTCGACGAATGGGAGCAGCGCGAGATGCGTAGGCAACAAACAAGATAGTCAGACCTACGTATTTCGCACTTTTATCCTGTGCCTAAATGGCATAAAATATCGCTGTAAATAAAACATAATACGAATTTGTGACCGCTGTCTCAGCCCCGAGTACTTGGCCGATCCAAACATCAGATGTGCCAACTTGGAGTGAAAAGGTATGTCGGAAATGAATTCATTTATCAAACGGGCTTCTCTTGTATCGATCATCATAGTGGTTTTATCAATTGCTGCCGCTGCGCAGATGACGATATTTAATATCCCCACGGCAGATACACTTGAAAAGAAGTCGATCTATGTCGAGGCCGACTTTATTTCAAAGCCGGTGGCATATCGCAACGGCGGCTACCAGACGTATGGTTATCGCGTTGTATATGGACTGACGCATAAGACCGAGATCGGTGCAAATTTTTATTACACTCGAGATGAGGCAGGTTCTTTCGCGGAGATGCAGTTCAATGCCAAGCAAAACTTTTACCGCAACGAAAAACTCGGCGTATCTGTTTCAGGCGGCATATTGGTTTCGCTGCCGCTGAGAGCTAGACGAGGTGAGAAAAATTTTGCAATGGTACATGCGACAATGAGCAAAACGTTCGGTCAAACTGTTATCACAGGCGGGGCTTACACCATATTTATCAAAGACAGGGATTTTGGCACAAAAACGGGTGCTTTGATCGGTATTGAACAGCCGATATACAAAAAGCTAAGTTTTGTCGGCGATTGGTCATCCGGTAATAACCGGTTCGGATACGCCGCGGCAGGTATAAACTTTAGCATTACACCGCGTCAATATGTCTTAGCGGGATATAATTTTGGCAACAACGGACGTGGCAATAATGCACTTTCGGTGATTTACGGATATACATTTTGAACACTTATTCTTATAGTTTTAATATGCAGACACAACGAACTTTAGACGAATTTAGGAACGAACCATTTACTGACTATTCAAAGCCTGAGAATGCAGCGGCGATGCAAGCCGCTATTGCGAAGGTGCGAAGTGAACTTGGCCGTGAATATCCGATCGTTATTAACGGTGAAAAGATCGCACTTGAGCCGAAATTCTCGAGCACAAATCCTTCGAATAAGAACGAAGTAATTGGTGTTTTTTCCGAAGGCGACACGAATACCGATCTAGTTGAGAAAGCCATCGCAGCTGCTACTGAGGCCTTTAAGTCATGGCGAAATGTTCCGGCTGCGACTCGTGCGGAATATCTTTTTAAGATCGCCGGAATGCTGCGTGAGCGAAAGCTCGAGTTTTCGGCTTGGATGGTGTTTGAAGTTTCAAAAACGTGGGCAGAAGCTGATGGTGACACTGCCGAAGCAATTGATTTCCTTGAGTTTTATGGCCGCGAGATGCTCCGCTGGTCAGCCGAACAGCCTGTCACGCCTTACCCCGGAGAACGTAACAAATTTGAATACATTCCGCTTGGCGTCGGAGCGATAATTCCGCCGTGGAATTTCCCGCTCGCTATCATGGCGGGTATGACAATGGCGGCCGTTGTTGCCGGGAATACCGTTGTGTTGAAACCTTCGTCTGACTCGCCGACGATCGCTGCAAAATTTGTTGAGCTTGTAGAAGAGGCAGGCCTTCCGAAAGGCGTCGTCAATTTCATCAGCGGCAGTGCTGCTACGGGCGAAGCGATGGTAACGCATCCGAAGACGCGATTTATCTCATTCACCGGATCGAAAGGTGTCGGCCTGCATATCAACGAAGAAGCGGCTAAAACTCGCCCCGGACAGATATGGATCAAACGTGTGGTTGCCGAGATGGGCGGTAAAGACGCGATCGTCGTTGCCGATGATGCTGATCTTGACGCAGCAGCGAGCGGCGTAGTTGCGGCGGCGTTTGGCTATCAGGGACAGAAATGCTCGGCGTGCTCGCGGCTGATCGTTGACGAGAAAGTTCACGATGAGTTGATCGCTAAGGTTGTCGAGCAGACCAAAAAACTCAAGATCGGCCAGCCGACCGAAGGCGACACCAATGTTGCGGCAGTTATCAACAAACGCTCATTTGATTCGACACTCAAGTATATTGAAAAAGGAAAAGCCGAGGGCGGCAAAGTTTTAACCGGTGGCAGCGGCGATGAAACACATGGCTATTTCATCGAGCCGACAATCATCGGTAATGTTATGGCGGGTTCGACGCTTGAGCAAGAAGAAGTTTTTGCTCCTGTTTTGGCAGTGATAAAGGCTCGTGATTTTGACCATGCACTGGAAATTGCTAACGACACAGAATTTGGGCTAACCGGAGCGTTATTTTCTGCATCACAGGAGAGATTAGATCGTGCAATGCGTGATTTTCACGTCGGAAATCTTTACCTAAATCGCAAATGCACCGGAGCACTCGTCGGTGTTAATCCGTTTGGCGGGTTTAATATGAGCGGCACCGATTCGAAAGCGGGTGGACGCGAGTATCTGCTCCAGTTTATGCAGGGCAAATCTATAGCACAGAAGATGTAAGATCAGTTTGGGGAACGATCAACAGGAAAATAAAATCATGAAAAATCAAGATCTTTGGAAAGGACTTTTAGTCGTCATTGTTTTGTTTGCAATGACCGGAGCAGCCATCGCTCAAAAAGCGGTCGCAAAACCGATAATCTTTGCCGTTCTAAACGACGGTAAATGGCTTGAGCCTATCGCCTACGTTAACAAAAGCAAACTCGGTGCCCCGGTTGACGGCGGTGCCGAGCAGAACCTGATCTCAGCGTTTGTTAAGACGTATTACAAGACGGGTACGGCTTACAATCTTATTTTCGGAGCGGCTAACGTTGGTAATGTCACCGTAAACTCCTCTAACGCCAAATCTGATTGCGCTAAAAATACTGCTCAGATTACCACAAAATCAACTAAAGCTAACCTGCGGGGACTCATAATGGGGCTGGCGACTAATGTTCCATTGAAAGCGACCAATGCGAGTTATCGCCGGAAACCGACCGACGCTGAAAAACTCGAGATCGAAACTTTGGTCAAAGCCGAGTATGCTAAGCAAAAATTGGCGCCAAAGACACTGCATTATCAAAATTTGACGGCTCTCGATGTTGATAATGACGGCAAAGCTGAATTTGTTGGCTCATATTGGGTCGAGGTAGATAAACTCACCCGTGGCTTACTTTTCTTTATCGCCAGTAAGGGCAGTAACGGCAAATATGCAATTGGGTACCGTGATTATCAGTCCATCGACCAAGCGAACGTGATGAGCGGCGATATCAAGGCAGTTGACGATGGCGTGTTAAACGAATTACTGCTCGATGCATTTGATTACGACGGCGACGGCACCGCCGAGATATTTACATACACGCAGTCATTCGAGGGAGCCGGATTTCACGTCTATAAGAAAAGCGGCACGAAATGGACGCAGGTTTTTGACGGGTCAAATTATCATTGTGGTTATTAACAACTAATTGTCAGAAATTTTAATTTTCAGATTCCAAGTGTTAAGTTCATATATGGGCTTAACACTTTTTTATAGTAGGTTTCGATGAAACAAATATCCTTTCGATTATTAACGACTTTCGCCATATTTACCTTTGTTTTATCTTCGTTTGCCCAGATCGTGCAGGATCCATTTCCGACCAAACGGCCTGAGTCTGCCGACACCTGGAAGCGTGACGGCTGGAATGCGATCGATCAGGCTAAAAACCAAAAGTTACGTAAGGGGAAAGCTAAAAATGTCATCCTCTTTATCGGTGACGGGATGGGTGTTTCGACGCTTACCGCAGCACGTATTTTCGAAGGTCAACAGCGCGGCGAGAGCGGCGAGGAAAACCGTCTGAGCTTTGAACAGTTTCCGTTTTCCGCGCTTGCGAAAACATACAGCTCAAATCAGCAAACGTCAGATTCTGCCCCGACGATGAGCGCCATTATAACCGGCGTAAAAACCGATGAAGGCACTCTGTCAGTTAATCAAAATATCGTCCATGCAGACTACAAAACGGTCAAAGGCAATGAGACCCAAACGCTGCTTGAGATGTCCGAAGACGCTGGTAAATCTACAGGGGTCGTTACAACCACGCGAATCACACACGCAACCCCGGCCGCCTGTTACTCGCATACAGCAGATCGCGAT
>JBKJRA010000009.1:0-3375 GCA_046594975.1 Pyrinomonadaceae bacterium
CTCTTCCCTTTCGACGGATGCACCCTCGCGACCAACAAGCTCAATTATCTCGATACGTCGCATGATCTGCTTTTGCTGTTCCGAGATCTGTTTTAGGAATAGAACTCCTGCCAAAAGCAAAGCCAATATTGCAAGTCCGATCACGAGCATCAAAATATCTTGTTTATCAGTAATAAGATCAGTTCCCTGAGAACCTCTGCCCTGGATAACCAAGATAAGAGCCGGAATAAGCATCAGGACGTTTCGCACGATACTGCTCACACCGACCGGCTCGCTGTGGATCTGCCCGAAACAATGACAGTCGGGAGCGTTTCCCTTAGCCATCTGATAAAGCATCCCGGCGGTAAATATCAAAAATAACCCTGCCGCCCCAATAGCACCGAACCAAGAGCTTTGAACAAAAAGAAGTGCCGCTGCTATCGAAAGCTCAAATATCGGCAGAGCATAGACCATTGGGCGGGCAATTGATTTCGGCAGGCCAAAATCGCCGAATGCTTTTTCAGAACCTGCAGGGTCAAAAAGCTTGGCGATTCCAGCGACGCCGAATATTCCGGCAAGCGCGAGTCTGAGAATTAAAAGAAAAACTTCCATTGATATATAGCGTTAATTAGATCTTAGATAAATATTATCTGACGTATGGGTAATTGTTCAATTTGGCAGCTACTTAACGGCGGCTCAATCCTTTTTACCTCTAACTTTATGCCTCTCTACGAGCTTAACGGGCGTCGCAAAGAATGTAAATTTCTCGCGCAATTGGTTTTCTATATACCGCAAATATGAAAAGTGCAGTCCGCCTTTGCCGCCTGACGTAAACAAGATAAACAGCGGCGGCCTAATTCCCGCTTGTGTAATAAATTGTATTTTGAGCCGCGAAAATCCGCCCTTGATCGGAGCGACCGCTGCACCGCCTTTCGGCTGAGTGACGGCGTCCTCGAAAAAACGGTTGAGCACCGATGTCTGAACACGCATATTGCGTGCCTCGTAAGCCTGTGCGACGAGCGGCAATAATTTAGTTACACGCTGTCCGGTCAGTGCCGAAATCGTCAATATCGGTGCCCAGTCGAGGAATTTCATCCCCATCCTAACTGTCCGTTCAAATTCGTATATCGTGTTGGTCTCTTTTTCCTCGACAGCGTCCCACTTATTAACGACCAAGATTATCGAACAACCCGAATCAAGTGCGTATCCGGCGATATTCGCATCGAGATGGGTCACGCCTTCGACAGCGTCGATTATCATAATGGCGACATCAGCACGTTCCAAAGCCTTTCGAGCCATTATCACTGACAGCTTTTCAGACATCTCGTTAGTTTTGCCTTTTCGACGAATGCCCGCAGTGTCTATAAGCACATAATCCTGACCATCAACTGTCAGGTATGTGTCAATTGCATCGCGAGTCGTTCCGGCAATGGGCGATACGATGACCCGCTCCTCGCCAAGAATTTGGTTGAGCAGCGATGATTTACCGACATTGGGGCGGCCGATGATTGCGAGTTTTATCTCGGTTCCCTTTTCCTCTTCGACCTCTTCTTCAAATGTCAGATGATCGAATACCAGATCGAGCAGATCACCGATGCCCGTGCCATGTTCTGCGGAGATCGGGGCAATTTCGAAACCAAATCGATAAAATTCCCCCGCCTCGTTTTCGACGGTTTTCGACTCACATTTATTGGCTGCAATGATGATCGGTTTGTTTGTGTTACGCAGCAGCACGCCAAGCTCTTCGTCGAGTGGTATAACACCGGCCCGGGAATCCAGCACCCAGATGATAGCGACGGACTCGTCGATAGCATGCGAAGCCTGCTTAAAAATGTTCGAGGGGATGATCGCGTCGTCATCTGGCACGATACCGCCCGTATCGACGAGACGAAATGACTTAGCTTTCCAGTCAACCTCGCCAAACATGCGATCGCGGGTAATGCCCGGTTCATCGCCGACGATCGCCTTACGGCTGCCGCAGAGACGATTGAAAAGCGTGGATTTGCCGACATTTGGACGACCTATAATTGCAACCAGTGGCAATGGCATAACTTTTGATTCTACTTTGATAGCGACCGAGTGACAAACCGCGTCTTGGTTACGCTGGATACGACCTAGATATTAGCGGCAAATATTACTATCTAAAACAATAATGTAGCTGATATAGTTTTAATTGTGGTTGGCAAACCATGCGTCCCGGCTTAGTACGACCCACCCAGAATATCACGCGAAATGAGACCACGTTTTTCAATAATAATCCCAGCTTACAACGAAGCCCTGCTCTTGCCGAGACTGCTTGATTCGATAGAAACTGCGGCAGCAAACTATGGCCGGAATGAAGTCGAGATCATTGTCGCCGACAACATATCAACCGATAGCACCAGAGAGATAGCGTACTCAAAAGGATGTAGGATCGTATCTGTCGAAAAACGCCGCATTGCCGCTGCTCGAAACGGAGGAGCTAATGCCGCCAGCGGCGAAATCCTTTGTTTTATCGATGCCGATTCCGCTTTACATCCCAACACTTTTTATAAGATCGATGAAGCGATGCGTAATGATCGCTTTATAGCCGGTGCGACCGGTGTGTTTCTGGAAAGGCTATCAATTGGGCTGATCGCGACATATATAATGATGATGCCGCTCCTCTGGATCACGGGCATGGACACCGGAGTTGTTTTTTGCCGTCGCAAAGATTTTGAAGCCATCGGCGGCTATAACGAGGATCTTTTTTTTGCAGAGGATGTTGCTTTTCTTTATTCGCTAAAACGTCGAGGCTTATCCAAACGGCAATATTTAACACGGCTTTCCGGAGTAAAAGCACTCGGTTCGACTCGGAAATTCGATGAAAATGGTGACTGGCATTATTTTCCGATGATATTCAAAAGCCTGATGATCCTACTCAGAAATGGCTTTGATGTATTTGTAAAACAGGACGAGATGCCGGACGTAACTGATTACTGGTATAGTCCAGACCGGTAAAAACTAGCCTTTTAGAAACTCATAGTCGATATGAATATTGAGCAAACCGTTGGATATCTCGGGCCGAATACCGGTCGCCTTCATGCGGATATTCCCTGTATTTTGGATCGGAATGCCAAAGGAAATTTTGTCCAAACGAAGAATTTCAATAGGGTTAAGCTTTTTATCGATCGAGCCTTGCAACAACTTTGCTATCAATGTCCCGCCGACGCCGCCTGTGCCGTTGAGATTTACAGTTGCAACATGCGCACGGCCAATCAATCGCTGGCCGTCCTTGTCAAATTCGAGATCTATGTTGGCCTCCGCCCAGCCAGAAAAATCGACACAGCCGATAAACGGTGGTGCGTAGCCGCCGGAAAACGCCATCGGAACATACAACTTACCATCGCGAAAACGAACCGCAGTCCTTACTCCGCT
>JBKJRA010000262.1:0-13888 GCA_046594975.1 Pyrinomonadaceae bacterium
GGAGGTCCTGCATCTTTATGGCTCGCCGGAGCAGCAGGAGAAATGGTTAAAACCTTTGCTTGATGGCGAGATTCGATCGTGCTTTTCGATGACCGAGCCGGATGTGGCTTCGTCTGATGCGACAAATATCGAGGCGTCGATCGTCCGCGACGGTGACGATTACATTCTCAACGGTCGCAAATGGTGGTCAACAGGCGGCGGTGATGCTCGCTGCAAGCTGTCGATATTTATGGGCAAGACCGACCCTGCGGCGGCAAAGCATCTGCAACAGTCTATGATCCTCGTTCCGATGGATGCCGAAGGCGTCAAGGTCGAGCGGATGCTGGATGTTTTCGGTTATGACGACGCACCAAATGGCCACGCTGAGATCACGTTCACGAATGTCCGCGTTACCAAAGAAAATCTTCTATTGGGCGAGGGACGTGGGTTTGAGATCGCACAGGGAAGGCTTGGGCCGGGTCGTGTTCATCATTGCATGCGGCTTATAGGCTCGGCTGAGCGTTCGCTCGAATTGATGTGCGCTCGTGCAAAATCACGTACAGCATTTGGCAAGCCCGTCGCCGACCAAGGTGTCGTTCGTCAATGGATAGCGGAATCGAGGCTCGCAATTGATCAAGCCCGTCTGCTTGTTTTGAAATGTGCCTGGATGATGGACACCGCTGGCGCGAAAGCCGCCCGACGCGAGATCGCGATGATCAAAGCAGTTGTTCCGCAGATGGCTCTCAAGGTCATCGACCGTGCCATTCAGGTTCACGGCGGCGGCGGTGTCTCGCAAGATTTTCCGCTCGCTCAATTTTGGATCTACGCCCGGTCGCTTCGCCTCGCCGACGGTCCAGACGAAGTTCATCTTGAATCCATCGCAAAAATGGAACTCAAGAAAGATTCTTAAATGCAGTAAACACACTGTTTACAACATAAATACGGTTGCTCTGATATTATTTGACCAATTTCCCGCCGTTTGTTACCAGTCATTCTGACCGCTCCCGCAGGTCAGCCTGATTACATTTCTTTCACAATGCGTTAAACAATGCAAAAAAGTGTTGACAGGCATTAAACATTCCTGTAAATTTTATAGAGTAACGACTACATTAGTCGTGCACCCATCGCCACCACAAGCGGCAAAGTTTTCTGGGTTAGTTAGTTCCGATGACCGTTAGTCGCGGTCGCAACATCCGAAAAATGCAGGTTTTGGCTCATCATTAGTTGTCCTGTCGAGTAAATACCTCATCTTTCCGGTTTATCAGAA
This sequence comes from Pyrinomonadaceae bacterium, assembly GCA_046594975.1. Classification (GTDB taxonomy): domain Bacteria; phylum Acidobacteriota; class Blastocatellia; order Pyrinomonadales; family Pyrinomonadaceae; genus OLB17. Next base: position 1,247 of record JBKJRA010000262.1, read on the forward strand.
GGTGGCAAAAAATCTTCAAATTATCATTGCCTGCACCTCGGATGGGAACGAAGAAAACTTTTATTAAGGAAACATTGCAGCGAATTAAGGAGCAAGGAAAAAACATGTTCGGTAAAAAGAAAAGCGTGGCCGGTCTAGACATCGGATCCAGCTCGATCAAGATGGTCGAGCTCGAAGGCAAAATAAATAATCTTAACCTTGTGAGTTTGGGCTTTGAAAATCTGCCGAGCGATACGATCATCGACGGCCAGATAATGGAGCTTAATGTCGTATCGGACGTTATCCAAAGCGTCTGTGCCAATCATCAGGTAACCGCTACCAACGTCGTAACCGGCGTCAGCGGTCATTCGGTCATATTAAAGAACATCGTTCTGCCGCACATGAGCCGCGAGGAACTCGAAGAGTCGATCGACTGGCACGCCGAAGAACATATTCCTTATGATCTCGCCGACGTCAGCCTCGACTATCAGGTGACGGGCGAGACCGACGATTCCACCCACGTGTTGATCGCAGCTTGCAAACGCGAGCGCATCGACAATATCAAACAGGCTATTCAGCTCGCAGGCAAAACACCGGTCGTCATCGACGTCGATACGTTCGCACTGCAAAACTGCTACGAAGTTAACTACAACCCAACCGAGGATGATGTCGTCACGCTGCTCAATATCGGAGCTTCGACGATGAACGTCAATATTGTGAAGGGAACACGCTCGCTGTTCACACGCGATATCACAGTTGGCGGCAGCCAGTTCACAGATGTTTTGCAGCGAAGCCTGGGACTTAACTTTCAGCAGGCAGAAGCCGTTAAACGGGGCGTCCATGACGCAGTCGATGGCATCGAGGAAAAATCGATCGAGCCTTTGATGAACAACGTGACGGAGATCGTCGCGATGGAAATACAGAAAACATTTGATTTCTATCGGGCGACGACCGAAGACAACGAGACCGTTGTGCAGAAAATACTTATCTCCGGCGGAGGTTCTAAGCTCGTCGGACTTTCACAGGAACTCTCGCAGCGGCTCGAACTGCCGGTCGAGATCCTCGATCCGTTTCGCAATATTAAGGTAGATACAAAAAAATTCGACCCCGACTATCTCAGCGAGATAGTACCGGAAATGGCAGTAGCCGTCGGATTAGCTATGAGGGGAGTGTAATAAGATGATCAAGATCAATCTACTCAATTCAGTTACTGAAAGACAGGGCGGTACAGTCGCCGCAGTCGATCGCAAGGTTTCGAGCCCGGCATCGCGTCTGATCCTGATGTCTGTAGCGATAGCAGTTTTGCTTGTGGCAGTGGTCGGCTGGGATGTTATCAGCACTCAAATGGCTAAGACCGCAGCCGAGCATCAACTCGATGAGCAAAAGCAGATCGCTGCCGAACTCGAGATAGTGATGAACGAACAGAAAGAGCTCGAAGGCAAGATCGCGAATATCGATACTCGCATCGACGCTATCAAAAAGCTTCGCTCTTCGCAGGCAGGTCCTAGTGCTGTGCTCGACGCTATGCGTGAACGCATTATGATGGTTCCCGGACTGTATCTCGAAAATATCGAACAGACCGGCGACGGCATCGTGTTGAAAGGGAATTCGCCCGACGAAGCCCAGGTCACGCAATTTGGCCGCAGCCTCGAATTTTCTAACGGATTATTCTCTAACCTGAGCATAGAAACAACCAGGGCAGAGATAGCTAATCAAAACGCTCCGCAAAAGGTTAGTACCGAGGGCGAAACACCAAAATTATCGATCGTCAATTTTACGATCAAATGTTCATACACACCATCTAAGGCACCCGGTGCAGACAACGGTAACCCGACGACAGCTTCAGCATCGGCAACCGCTCCGGCTCAGCCCGTTCAGGTAGCAAAGAAATAACTGATCGACCCAAGACACTAAGAAGGAAACTACAATGTTAGAGAAAATCAAAAATCTAAAGTGGCACTTTCACCTGATGATGCTCGTCGGTCTCGCAGCACTGCTTTACGGCGGAGTCTGGTATTTCGTGACAAGCGAAACCCGTGCAGAGATCACGGTATTAAACGACCAGGTCTCGCAGCTGCAGGCTAAGAATGAGACGGCTCGTGTTGCCACTCAGCGTATCAATGAGTTTCGTGCTCTCTACACCAGCAAAGCTCAGGAATATGAAGAACTCAAGGTCCTATTGCCCGAACAGCGTGAGATCACTAACGTCCTACAGGGATTGCAGGATACTGCAAATGGCAGCAAGCTGATCGTGATGCGGTTCGCACCGCGTGAAGATACGACGCAGGATCAGATAATGGCCAAGCCAGTCGAGGTCGAGGTGGACAGTAATTTCAACAGTCTGCGTGCGTTCTTTGAAGCAATGGCAAAATTGCCGCGTATCGTCTCGGTCACGGATTTTAAGATCAACCAGCTGGATAAGCAGACCGACACCAGAACTATCCACGCACAGTTTTTATTGACGGCATACTATGCCGCTCCGACGGATCTTAATGCAAAAGCGCAGCCCGGAGCACCGCCTGCAGGTGCAGCACCTGCTCCTGGAGCCGCTCCTGCACCCGCCGCTCCACCAGCTAAATAACCACCCACCGCTATTCGACAAATGTTTTACGAGAGAAAAGCCATGATCAACACATCGAAAATACTTCGAAATCTCAGCATCAGCGCGGCAGTTGCCAGCCTGTTAATGATCTGCGGAATGTTCGCCGCCGTGAACGCCCAGCGCGACCCTTTCGCAAAGCCGAGCTACAAAAAAGAAAAGCCGACTGCTCAGGCCGGCAGTGCAAAAACCGCCAAAGCTGGAGGCCTTACCGGCCCGGCAGCTCAGGTGAACTACGGCCCACCAGCGATCGAAGCACGTATCGACTACTACAAACGCATCCGCGAGACCGCCGCTGCCAATGGCACGACGATACCTAAAGTCACAAGCGTCTTGACGCTCAATGAAATGGCCGTGACAGGTATCTTCAAAACGCCGAGAGGATGGGCCGCAATGGTCGAAGCTACGCCGATCAAGCTTTCCTACACTATTTATCCCGGCGAAAAATTCTTTGACGGACAGCTAGTCGCTGTCGAAGAGAACCGCCTCGTATTCCGCAGGGTTACCAAGACCAGCGAGGGTAAATTTGTCGCCTCGGTCGAAAACAAACCTCTGCGTCAATACACAATGAAAAATCAGGTAGAGGGCACTGCCCCTGCACAGCCCGCCGAAACGAGGGTCGAGGTTGCCCAAAACCAACAGCCCGTTAAACCTGCCGCAAATGTCGCAAAACCCGCGTCAAACCCGTTTCTCTCGCCCTTGGATGAGATGAACAACCAGCCGGAGTCGTCCGACAAGGACAAGTCCAAGAAACCCGCAAAAAAACCTGCCAAGGTTGCAAAAAATACCGGCCATAAATAATTGGCCTGCATGATCCGACCTTTTTAATAAAGGAAACGATCGATTTAGTCACGGAGGAAACATGAAGTCTCTTTTCAAAATTAGCGAAGCGGCAAAAAAAGCCATCATCGCGTTAGCAATTGTCAGCAGCCTTGCTTTTTCAGTTGCTGCTCAGAAAGTCGAACCCCAATCGCAGGGTAAATTTTACGGTGAGCCGGGCTTTCGCGGCGAACCCATCAATCTTAATGTAGTGAATGCCGACATTCGCGACATACTTTCATACATCACCGATCAATACGGCATCAATTTTGTCATCGATAAATCGGTCAAAGATGTGCCGGTGACGGTCAAGGTCAATGATGTTCCATGGAACGTCGCCCTCGATTCGGTGCTGCAGGCACAGGAACTCGGCGTTCAGGTAAATGGCAACATTTTGCGCATCGCCGACAATAAGACGCTTGCAGCCGAGGGCGAACTTTATAGTGCCAAGCAAAGTAATCAGCTCGACACTTCGCCGCTCTTTACCGAACTCATTCGGCTTAACTACGCGACCGGCGGCGGTGGAGCGTCAGCAGGCGGCACGACCGCAGGCACTGTATCAGGTGGTTCGGGCGGCCCGTCCAGCGGTGGCGGTGGAGCATCGTCTGGTGGTGACGGCCTCTTGCCGATCATCAAACGGCGTCTCTCGCGACGCGGTTCGATCGAGATCGATTCGCGCAGCAATTCGCTGATAATAACCGACGTTGCATCAAATCTTGCCGCAATCAAGCAGCTTATTTCGATCCTCGATCAGCCTGAACCTCAGGTTGAGATCGAGGCTCGCATCGTGGTTGCAACCCGAAATTTTAGCCGCGATGTAGGAGTTCAGATCTCAGGAATGGTCCTCGGGGCTAAAGGCTCATCAGCATCTGGCAGCAATCTTCCGGGCGGCACTACGACCGGCACACAGCCTAATAACAATCTTTTCTCGAGCATTCCGAATACGATCATTGGTCTTACGACCGGTATTTTTGGAACGGCAAAGCTCAACATGCTGATCTCCTTGGGTGAGCAGAAAGGTCAGGCAAAAGTTATTGCCACGCCTCGCGTTACGGCCCTTAACAACCACCCGGCCGAGATACGCAGCGGAACAAAGATCCCGATCACTACTATTCAGCCCGGCAGCGCAGCTGGCGGAGCCGTGGTTGCCACCACACAGTACGTCGATGTACCATTGAGGCTTGCGATCACTCCGCAGATCACCGACCAAGGCACGGTTATCTTAACGGTAATAGCCGAAAACAGCTCGACGGCCACGATAGTTGGCGGAGCCCCGCCTGCGATCAATTCACAGAGTATGACGACCCAGGTCATCGTCCCGGATGGCGGAACGACGGTTGTCGGCGGTGTGTTGTTTGACGATGAGCGTGAGAGCCAAGACCGCACGCCAGGCTTAGCGAGCATCCCGCTTTTGGGTAATCTCTTTAAGCGTAAGGGCGTTCAGCGTAATACTAACGAGATATTGTTCTTTATTACGCCGAGGATAAGCCGTCCGGATTATGCTGCTGCTACTCAAAACGGCACAGCACCGCGTCCGGCAACTATTCTGCAGCCTGTCCCGATGGGCAATCCGCAGTCAAATTCGTCACCTGTGGTCGAGACACCTAATCAGCCGATCATACTTCAGGCACCGATGCTGTCGAGGCCCGAAACGTCCAAAACGCCGGATAAGCCATAAGCTTTCCGTATAACTTGTTTCTTCCGGATGTGCGTCAGGTGTAAGATCCTGACGCACATTTTTTATTGAGGAATATAAGCGGTCGGAACCGGTGTGTCACGTGTAAGCCCGAACGTCGTGGTAAAGATCAGGCCGGTCGAGCTTTGACGAATGTTCCACATACTGCCTGCAATGGCCGGAACATACCACGCAATATCTGCCTTGCCGTCACCGTCATAATCGCCCGGAACGAGAATGTTCGTTGCAGAGCCGCCAAGGGGAGTTATGCTCGTGATGCCGTCTGTTGATCTGTTAAGGTTCCAGCTGCCGTTTGCCGGGTGGAAATAGGCGAGATCAGTTCTACCATCGCCGTCGTAGTCTGCCGGCACAGGTTTGTCAACGCTTGCGCCGTATTGTATTTGGGTGTTGCCTGCTGTGCTGCGCCGCAGATACCAGATTCCATTCGAAGGCCTGAAAACTGCGCTGTCTGTTTTGCCATCGCCGTCGTAATCGCCGGGGGTGAGTTTGTCTCCTGATTGTCCCCATACATAAGACGCGGCTCCGGCTGTCGTCTGGCTGAGATACCATGTGCTATTAGACGGCCGGAAAACGGCGAGATCCGTCTTGCCGTCACCGTCATAGTCGCCGGGAACGGGTTGGTCGCCGACATTTCCAAATTGCGTCTGACTATACCCGAGCGTGCTTCGCTGTATCATCCAGGTGCTTGTCGAAGGCCGATAAACCGCAAAGTCGGTCTTGCCGTCGCCGTCATAATCGCCGGGAACGATCTTGTCACCGCGTCCGCCAAGCACAAACGTCTGATTATTATTATTAAGGACGCTGTGACTGGTCCATTGACCCGTTGCCGGACGAAAAACTGCAAGATCGCTGGAGACGTCGCCGTCAAAATTTGAGGTTGCGGTTCCCGAAAGAGATGCTCTCGATGTCGTGTAGATGTAGTCGTTGCCCGGGCCGCCCGTTCCGTCGGCGCCGTTGCCGGCTGCGTAAAATCCTATTTTACCGATCCTTTGTGCTGGAGCTGTCCAGGTAAATATCCAACTATTCGAATCAAATACACCATTTGTAAACAACCCGTTGCCCGTCTGCTCTATATAGTCTCTCGAATTACCTCCAACGATACCCGTCTCGATCTGCATGACGGGCGTTGCGATGATAGGAAAGCTGAATGTTCCTGCCTGCTGACCCAGCCTATCGATCGAGGTCATTTCAAATCCCCAGTACACAGCGTTTTCCTGACTCGTTTTGACAGTAACTTGATATTGACGGCCGGGTAAGTAGTCGTGAGGAATGCCGGTGATCTGTACACTACCGGTACCGCTATTTACCGGAAAACTGAAATGACACTCAGTGCAATTAACTTCCCCCGGGGCACCTGAGTATGAGGGCGGCGGCCCACCTGAATATGCCTCTACCTTCTGACTATGATCGAAAACAAAAAACGATACTGCCAACAATGCAGATGCACCGATGATCGTAAGCTTGAGTCCCGTTTTGTTGCGGGCGGGGAACTTCATAACGTAATGCTCCAATGTTCTATTTTGACGAACTTACTCGCCCTAAAGTCTGTTAAATGTCTCTTTAAAAGAATAGATTCTCGCACCGTAAAAAGTCAATAAGATCTATTTGCCTCAGAGCCAATAAAAAAGGCGGCCCCGCGGCCGCATTAAATATACTAACATTCGTCAATGGATCATTGTCCCGGGACAAAATCCACATCCGAGATGTTATCAGTTACCTGCAATATCCGAGGCGAATAGGTATATCGTCTCGACATTACCGATATCACATAGTTCTGTCCCGATTCGACTTCGTCGAAATGGTAAAAGCCATATGGGCCGGTGTTGACAATACGCGTATTGCCCCCGTTATCAGTGATCGCGACCCTTGCATAGCGGACTCCGCGGCCACCTGAGGTCAAGACGCGGCCCGAAACCGTCACTCCGGCAGCGGTAAAGGCGGAACAGGTGTAGTTGTTGGACTCAAAAGTTAGTTTCCAACCGGCCATAGTTCCAGAATCGCCTGCAGCATCGTCGACCACGTATAATGTCCATACACCGTTCATCGTCGTGCCGTCCGTCCCGAAGACGGACGCAAAGCTTGCCGCTCCCGCCGACGGAGCTTCCAGATATGGCGCAGCTGGAGCAGGAGCCGCAAAAAGGTCGCCCGCCCCGAGGTTCACCGGTTTGAAATTACCTGCCACCCACAAGGTCGTCGATGGCTGTGCAGCCGCTGCATCGCTCAGGGTGAAAGTCAAATTCGACACACCACCGGAATTTCCCGAATCAGACAATAATGAGAATTTTTGTCCCCCCGGGCCGACCAAAAGCATATCGAGATCGGCAGGGAATGAGTGAGTTATGCCGGTGATCTCCAGTTTGATGAGTTTGCTACCAGTCAATCCTGAGGCGGTAACAGTTGTGCCATACGGCACTGTTACTCCACTATCAGGAATGGTCAATGCCGTGCTGTTTGTGAAAGTTGCTGGTGCTCCACCTACTGGCTGCCCAACCGTAAAGCTTTTGGTTGTCGGAGCCTGCGAACCTGTGGTGCTTGTTAGATTGAGCGGAACCGAAATTGTGCTACCGCATGCCTGTAACGGCGGAATTGAGTAATTTATCTGTCTCGTAACAGTTGCACCGTCGGCTACCGTTCCATAACTGGCACTGTTATTACCTCCGCCGGTCGCGGTAACGACCACATTATTGATCGCGACGCCGGTCGTATTGGTCACCGGAACGCTCAACTTCACGGTTTCACCAGGGTCGGGGAATCCGTTGTTATTTCCGCCCGGAGCAGCATCGGAAACAGAGAAAGGATCTGTAACGACGGCGTTTGCTACTAAAAATGATTCGCCTGCCGCTGTTCCATTATCCGTAGCCCCAAATCCCATCCCGCGAAGGCGGAAACCTTCCCGCACATCGGCAGTGTCAGCCGACGCCTCCGGTGCAAACGGGCTCGCCGCCGCCGCCGCGATGATAGCATCGCGCGACTGAATAAAGTTAGGATTAAGCGGGGACAATTTCATGCCGTCCGTATAAAGCTGCATTGTTTTCAAAGTACCAGCATCATGACCGAGACGCGTCACAAAACGTGCCCAAACTTCGACACCGGTAACTGCCCATATTTCGCCGGCATTGTGAACCTCAGTTGGGCTGCCCGCACAGTTGATCAATGTACTACAGGGAAATGCACCATCGGTTGCTGTAACAGTATTTAGATCCGAAAAAGTCAACGGATTAAATGGGCGATTACTCGGGCCTCCCGTAAATCCGATGGGAGCATATGGGAGTCGGCGAATACCGTAATAAGAGTTTTGTGTAAATGTGCTTGCGCCGCAGCATTTGTAGGTTGCATAACCGCCGGTCGCGTAAACGCCATTGATCGGGTCGGTGGTTTTGGATCCGAGCAGAAATGCGTAAAGGTCGGACCAGCCCTCGCCGCTGCCGCCGGCACGGGTTGATGTTAATCCGCTTCCGTTTCCGATCAGGCGATTGGAAAGGCCGTGGGTGAACTCATGCCAGACAATGTTCGAGTCAAGCGAGCCGTCGCGAGCAGGAGCCGTGCCGTTGGTGAACACAAACATCTGCATCCTGCCTGACGTACCGTCCGCAGGGGTTGCGAAATTTGCGTTATTCGTTCCGGAAGAGTCTTGAGCCTCAGCCGACACCCTGTCAAGTTCAGCACCGCCGCGGCTAAAGTTGCTCGCCTGAAAGTTGCGTGCCAGTTCCGTGAAACCAACTTTGTAAAGAGCATCGTGATAACGGTTAGTTAAATAGAAGAGATTGGTAACTACGCCCGATCGATATGCTGGTAGCGTTAGAGCTTCGCCGCCCTCAGTGCCGGTTGGGGGCGGTACTCCGCCAGTTACAAAGCTCGGAGTATAAGCGAAATTGAAAACGCGTCCGGTGCCATTTTGGGGAGCGTCAACTCCGTTTGGGGCGACGAGATCAAGACCCGCGATCACGGCATTGCCGGATGTATCGCCATCCGCGCCGTTCGTGCCGTCGGTTATCCAACCGTTATTATTAAACGATAATCCTTGAGCCACTTCGTTGCCGATCAGCGTTACATTTGATCGAGAAACAGCCGCCGCTTGCGGGCTGGTTGTCGGATCCAACGGGCCGGGGTTGAAAGGTGACGGGCTGTCAAGAGCTTGGCCAAGATTGGTCGTCGTCGAGTAAACGTTATAAGTGGCCGCCGACGTCTGGTCGTTAGAAATATTTTTGCTCCATAGCATCGTGCCGGTTTCGGCATCGACTATGACGTAATAGGCATTTACAGGCTGCCAGATCAAGACGCGCCAAGCCGCACGAGCCACGCCCGGTTCGGTAGGAAAGTACATTTTCTCCGCGGTAGTGGCTTCACCGCCTTGTCCAAAGACGGCCTTGTTGTCGGTAGATGTTTTTTCATTGGCTGCCTGGTCAGCCTGAGTTAGTTTGTGGCCAATAAAGCCTGCTGCTGCCGTTACTGCATCCGCAGGATTACCAAAGTTGGTCGGCACACTGTTGTAATCAAGTCCCGGAGCGAAATTATTGATAACGCGTATCAACGAGCCATCCTTGGTAAAGCCAGCCTTTACGCCGCCGCGAAAGACGGGAATACCGTTGATATTCTGTTCGAGTTCGACAAATGATAGATTGCCGTCCGGATTGGTGTAGTCGGCAAAGACGTTCATCCCGTCGATCTGTTCGGTCGAGGCACCAATTAACGAATTATTCTGTTTCAGGAAACTGATCAAGGCACCAGAGTGTTTTGACCCTGCGGGTGTGGTCGCCGCAGTCAGAAATGCCCGACGCCCCATAGCGTCTGTGCCGATCACTTCCGGAATACGAAGATCGGTATTATATTCGACTTTTAAGGTCGGTACGGACTTTTGCAGTGCGTTTTCCCCGCGTACAAACGCATCACGGGTGTCAGCGGCAAATGATGCATCTTTTCCCGTAGCCTGCCGATATCGGACCAGCGAATCCGCTGCTTCTTTGTCTTCGCGAATATCATAATTCGGAAAAGCATCTTCTTTGCTGACGGTCCTTTGAACTAGACCCTTACCACCCGCTTTTGTGCCGAATTGATAAGGTAATATCGCCAGCACTGTAAATAACCCCAATATAACAAGGGTCAAAATTATGCCCCGCCGTGTCTCTGATTTTGATTTACCGATCATCTGGATCCTCCTGAAAAACCTAAAAAAACTCCCCCCCCTGATGTGAACGTTGTCATTTACACCTCGAGACGTTGAAACGGCCGGGACACTCCCTAAGCCCTAATTGAAAATGAACTACTAATAGACAAATACTATTATTGCGCAAAGCTTTGACAGGTTGTTTGTCTTAATTGATGAAAATTATAAACTAAGTAACAAAATACTACTAGTCTTCGTTGACATCAAAATTTTTTATTCAGGGATGATGTCCAGATCCGTGACATTGTCGGTCACTTGTATGACTCGCGGTGCGTAGCTGAATCGTCTGGAAAATACTCTGATAATGTAGTTTTTTCCTGTTTCAACATCGTCGAAATGGTACGAACCGAACGCACCGGTCGCGGCGGATCGCGCGTTTCCGTTTTGATCAGTGATCGTGACCCGCGCATTTCGCAAGCCGCGTCCGGCGGACGTCAAAACCCTGCCCGAAACAGTAACACCGGCGGCGGTCGGAACTGCCGAGCATGAATAATTGCCCGCAAAATTGATCGTGTCGACATTCCAGCCGCCGTTTACAGGGGCCGTGTTGCTGTCCGCTCCAAACCTCCAGCGGAGTTGTATATTCTGTCCTGCGGCCGCAGAGGGCATTCGCACGACGGTTGTTATATAGCCTCCGGAATCACCCGTCCAGCCGCTGCGATTCCCGATAGGATTACCTGTCGAAGTCGGCATAAAGCCGTTATAGCCATTTTGAATGAATGTCCCGCCTGCCGCGATGATGTCCTGAAACGCTCCGCCAGCGATGCTGATCTCAAGCACGCCGCCGTCCCATCCCGCTTCTGAGTTGTACTTGTGGCGAAATGTGACATTCGCCGCTTGAGCAGAAACCGGTATCAGCGGTGATGTAAATTCTGTCGAACCACCCGTAGCTGTAGGGTCGGCTGCAAACATCGAGTTGGCTCCGCTGTCAGGTGTGACGGTCGTCGAAACAAAAGTCATCGCCGGTAATGTCGATGTCACCGACCATCCCGCAGGCGTAGCCGGAGCCGTTACGCCATCGATGTTTTCGGTAAATGTTGTAACAGGCGATCCAACTACGATCGTTCGCGTAAAGCTTGTCGCCCCTAGGCTGCTATTCGCGTTTAGTGTCAGCGTAATGACGCTGCCGCACGGCGTGCTTATTGGTACTGTGAAATTAAATTGTTTACTCAGCGTTGCCGCGTGATTGATAGTGCCGTAAGTTGCCGAATTTCCACCTGCGATCTGCAGGGTTGTTCCAATGGCCGTAATTCCGGTCGAATTTGTCAGAGGTATCGTCAGCGAGAGCAGTTCGCCCGGCTCGGCAACGCCGTTATTGTTTCCTGAGAAGTCTGTAAAGCTGATATTTGGAGCCTGATACAGATTTGGCAGGTCAAATGCCTCAGTCACGCGAACAGTCCCCAGCCCGCCCGTACTGACGCCGCCAAGTGCCTGAATGCTCGCACTCGCCCCCATGCCGCGCAAAGCAAATCCCGCCCAGATGTCCTGAACATCAGCCGCCGTGCCGCTCGCGAGAGCTGCTGCAACCATCGCATCACGCTCAGTCAGAGGTGTCGGGCCGATCGGTGCAAGCTTCATTCCGTCTGTAACGAATTGGAGCACGCGTCGATTGCCGACTGCCCACCCCAACCGGTTTATCATACGAGCCCGTATTTCCCACAGAGCGATGCTCCAAACCTCGCCAATGTTATGAACCTGATCCGCAACACCCGTAAATCGCGGAGCAAAAGCACCGTCCGACAGATCCATCTGCGTCGAATCGATGTCCTTAAATGTCAGCGGGTTGTGCGGCCTGTTTAGCGGGCCGCCGGTAAAAGCCAGCACGGCTTTAGGAAAGCGCCGGATGCCATAATAGTAATTATTGAGTCCGACTGTCGAAAATTGATAGGTGTCGTATGCCCCGGTTGTATATATCGCATTTATCGGGTCGGTCGGTTCGCTCAAGAGAGCATGACCGTAAAAATCTGACCACCCTTCGCCCATTCCGCGTGCAATATCGAGCGAAAGCCCGCTGCCATTGCCGTGCAGACGATTGGAAAGTCCGTGTGTATGTTCGTGAATGACCACATCGGCATCGAGATTACCGTCAATATCAGGATTAGGAGCAGTCCATATATACATCTGCATACGTCCGCGTCCGCCGTCCGCCGGCGTTGAAAAATTGGCGTTATTCGTACCCGAACTATCCTGTCCCTCGCCTCTTACACGATCACCGCCAAGCCCTTGACCCGTAAAATTAGTGTTCTGGAAATTCTTCGCAGCTTCGGTAAAACCTAATTGGTAAGTCTCATCGTGAAACCAGTTACAGATATAAAACATCTGCGTGATCGTGCCTTGTTGAAAGACACTGCCGGGATACGTCTGCGCTCCGGGAACGGGTGCATC
>JBKJRA010000304.1:0-11846 GCA_046594975.1 Pyrinomonadaceae bacterium
GAACGAACATCCAGGATATGACGATGATCCACGTCAGCTCGGATTTTGGCCCGACGATCATCGGCGAAGAAGTGACCGTCGGCCATCGGGTCACGCTCCACGGCTGTCACGTCGAGCGTCAATGCCTGATCGGGATGGGCGCGACGGTAATGGATCATGCCCGCATCGGCGAACAGACGGTCATCGGAGCCGGTTCGCTCGTCTCACCGGGAACGATCATTCCGCCCCGAGTGCTCGCACTTGGTTCGCCCGCCCGCGTCAAACGTGACCTGACCAAAGACGAACTCGCGTATCTAGACAAATCGTGGCGAAACTACGTCGAACTAAAAACCTACTACAGTTGAATCTTCACTAAGTCAGAAATATTTTTGCCACGAATATCACGAATTACACGAATTTTTCTGAATTCTTATTCGTGCCATTAGTGTAATTCGTGGCTAACCCTCTTATGGGTTAAAATAACGACTTATGGCAAGTACGAACCCGGCACGCGAATACGTTTCGGGAATAATTAAAAAGGTCTATGAAAGCCGCGGCTTTAAGCCATTCACAGGCGTCGAAGCGACGTTCAAAAAGGACATTAGCGAAAATAGTTCGGTCGAGGCTGATTCGATCCTCGTGGTAAACGAGACTCTCAAGCAGCTCGGCATCCAAAATGTCGCGATATATCTCAGTCATCACGGGGTTTTGATCGGCATTCTCGAAACGATCGGCGTACCCGCAGAGCTACATCACGAGACGTTTTCGGCTATTCGCAATTTCAATAAATACAACGTCCAGGGCTTCGTCAACGAACTGCTGGAAGCAGGTATTTCTGAACGAGCGACCGAGATACTGCTCGAGCTTTTCCTTAAAACCGACGAGATATTAAATCAGGAACACGACGTCAACCGCACGGTCGTCACCAATTTGCTGAACATCGTCAATAATGAGACGCTGGCGGAGCTCGGACAGATACTTCGACTGACCGGACGGACACCGGTACTGATAGATCCAGGTCTGGCTTGCGAGCCGCCATATACGCCCGGCATCGTTATCGAGGCCCGCACGTCCGGCCTCGACATCCTCGGCAGCGGCGGATGTGTCGAAGAAGAAACTACCGTGTTCACGTTCACATACGACATCGAAACGATCATCGCGTTGATGGAAAATAGTGGTGCTTTCCCTACCGCAATTCCCGTGTCGAACGCGGCGGCGGTTTTGTAATAAAATATCAATATGGCTAGCACAAACCCTGCACGCGGCATGCGCGACTTTCTACCCGCTGACATCCGCAAGCGTAATTACGTGATCGGCATCATCAAAGAGGTTTACGAATCCTACGGCTTCGAACCCCTCGAAACCCCATCCGTCGAAAATCTTGAGACACTAATGGGCAAATACGGCGACGAAGGCAATCAGCTCGTTTTCAAAATATTAAAGCGTGGCGAAAAACTAGACCTAGCAAACGCTACAAAGGAAAGCGACCTTTCGGATCTGGCGCTTCGCTATGACCTGACAGTGCCCCTTGCCCGCGTCGTCGCTAATAACAAAAACGATCTACCAAAATTCTTTAAACGCTACCAGATCCAACCCGTTTGGCGTGCCGACCGTCCTGCACGCGGGCGGTTTCGTGAGTTTTATCAGTGTGATGTTGATGCGATCGGGTCAGAATCGATGGTGGTTGAGAGTGAAGTCATATCCGCTGCAAGTAAAATTCTTACGAGTTTGGGCTTTACCGATGTTGCGATACTTCTGAACCATCGGGACATCTTATTCGGTTTACTCGACGTTGCATCGGTTCCCGAGGAAAAGCACGCAGATGCACTCACGGCTCTAGATAAACTCGATAAAATTGGCGCAACTGGTGTAGCTGAGGAACTAATCGCTCGGGGAGTTTTTACACTTGGCGAAGCAAATAATTTCGTTGATTTAGTTAAGTCCGAAGTACATTTCCAAGCATTTCCGCTTCAAGACGTTCCTCAGTCGCCGGAGGAAAAGCTTCAACAAGAGTATGAGAACAACATTTTCTTATTGGAAAAATTCGAAAAATTGCTAGAAAAATCGGAAAAGGGCGTTACAGGGGTAAAGAGTTTAAGGAACATAATTGAGCTGATCGGGCCAAGCCTTCCCGCTCGAATATCTTTTCATCCAAGCCTTGCGAGAGGCCTTTCATACTACACCGGTACAATTATCGAATTTGGTTTAGATAATCAGGATTTCAAAGGCAGCATAGGCGGTGGTGGGCGTTACGATGGGCTGATCGGGATGTTTGGCAAGGAACAAATTCCCGCATGCGGCTTTTCGCTTGGGCTTGAGCGGATATTGGTGGTGATGGAAGAACGCGGGATGTTCCCGCCCGAGATCGCAGAATCGACAGCAGCCGATGTGATGGTCACGATCTGGAATGAGGAGACCATTTCCGCCTCGCTCAAACTTGCTGCCGATCTACGTGCTGCGGGCCTCCGCGTCACCGTCTATCCCGAAGCCGACAAGTTTGGCAAGCAGTTCAAATACGCCGACACTATCGGTGTTCCCTTTGTTTGTGTGTTAGGCGACGACGAGATCAAGTCCGGCAAGGTCAAATTGAAAAATATGAAGTCGGGCGAAGAAAAGACACTCGCCGCTAGCGATATTGCATCCAATGTAAAATGACCAATATTTTCAGACATTCATTTATCCTCGCGTTCGCACTCCTTTTTACGTGGACCGTAACGAACGCCCAGACTGCGTCAAATTCAAAAGACCTTCCTAATTTTTACAAGGTCAACGAAAACCTATATCGCGGCGGCCAGTTGACCGAAGCCGGTATCAAAGAGCTGCAAAAAATGGGCATCAAGACCGTGATCGACCTTCGCGACAATGACGACCGTGCCCGTAAAGAAGAGGCCGGGGCAAAAGCCGCCGGACTGCGGTTTATCAATATCCCTCTGAGCAATTGGTTTAGCCCTCACAACGAAGATATCAAGAGCATTTTAGCCGAGATCGACCGAACCGGAAATTCGCCTGTTTATGTTCACTGCAAACGAGGGTCCGACCGCACCGGAACGGTTGTCGCGGTCTATCGCATCACGCACGATGGTTGGAGCGACAAGCAGGCGAACGCCGAAGCAAAACAATTTGGCTTTGGCTGGTGGCAGATCTGGATGAAACATTACATCAACGATTATTACGACGATTACGTCAAAACACACTGAGAGAGGAAGAGTTAAGTTCACAGTGTTCACGCGTGAACGCGTGAACACTGTGAACGCCGTGAACACCGTGAAAATATGTCGATCAAATTTATTAGCAATTACCATGCCGACGCTGTTCAGTCGTTTCGCAACTACAAAAAGATGGCCGAGCGTGCCATCGAGCAGGTTAGCGACGAAGAGTTTTTTGCATTGATCGACGCCGAGGCAAATTCAATCGCTCTCGTCGTCAAGCATATCGCCGGAAATCTGCATTCACGTTGGAGCGATTTTTTGACGAGCGACGGCGAGAAAGATTTTCGAAACCGCGATACCGAATTTGAGTTGATCGCAGATACTCGCGAGTCATTGACGCAGTTTTGGGAGACAGGCTGGCAGACGCTTTTTGATGCGATCGAGCCATTAACTGTCGCAGATTTTTCCCTAACTGTCTTGATACGCGGCGAGCCGCACACCATCGTCGAGGCGATCAATCGTCAGTTGACGCATTATGCATATCACGTTGGGGAGATTGTTTTGCTTGCCATACATTTCCGGTCGGCTGAGTGGAAAAACCTCAGCGTACCGAAAAACCAGTCGGCACAATTCAAACAATTTCTGGCCGAGAAGCAAGCCTCAGGCGAAACCCAAACCAACCGCGTCGAAGCACCGTTCGAATTTTCAGAAAGCCGAAACCTGTAGCCGCAAGACGCAGAAGATACCCGGCAAGTCGGAACGGTGTTTCATTTTAACTTTTTCCTTTTTACTTTTTACTTGGTTTCAACTGTGTTAATCTGTGGGTTGTTCTTATGAAGTCCATCTCCATCCTTGGCTCGACCGGCTCGATCGGCTGCAACACACTAAAAGTTGTCGAACACCTTGGTGACATCCGCGTCGTCGCGATGGCGGCCGGGCGAAATGTTGCCAAATTTGCAGAGCAGATCGCTGCGTTTAAGCCGGACTTGGTCTCGTGCAGCGACGAGCCGTGTGCTGTGGGATTAGAGCGTGATTTGCATCGTCTGAATACTCCGGTTCCTCGCATCGAGATCGGAAATGCCGGACTTATTGCCGTGGCAACTCACGAGCAAGCGGAAACTGTTGTTTCGGCGACGGTAGGTGCCGTCGGATTTGTTCCGACGCTGCGTGCGATCGAGGCCGGAAAACGCATCGCTTTAGCTAACAAAGAAACTCTCGTAATGGCCGGCGAACTGATGACCAAAGCCGCTGCCGCATCCGGTGCCGAAATATTGCCCGTCGATAGCGAGCACAACGCCATTCACCAATGCCTTCGTGGTGAACGAAAAGCTGAGGTCAAACGCCTGATCTTGACCGCGTCCGGAGGACCGTTTCGCGAGTGGTCACGCGAACAAATAGAAAACGCGACCCGTGCCGAAGCCCTCAATCATCCGAACTGGAAGATGGGCGACAAGATCACGATCGATTCGGCAACGCTGATGAACAAAGGCCTTGAGGTCATCGAGGCAAAATGGCTTTTCGGCTTCGAGGCAGACGATATTTCGGTGGTCGTTCATCCGCAGTCGGTCGTGCATTCGATGGTCGAAATGGTCGACGGCTCGATTATTGCCCAGCTGGGCGTGACGGATATGAAACACGCGATCCAGTACGCTCTGACCTACCCCGATCGCCAAGCGAATTGCATGCCGCCGCTCGATCTGTCGCAGCTTAGCCGTCTGGATTTCGAAGAGCCTGACCTTGATAAGTTTCCGTGCCTTGGCCTCGCCTATAGTGCGTTGCGGTCCGGCGGCACAACACCTGCGGCGTTGAACGCAGCGAATGAGATCTCTGTTCAAGCGTTTCTAGACGGACGCATCAAGCTATCCGAGATCGCCCAGATAAACGCAAGTGTGATGCAGTCGCATGTAACTGAGCTGATTGCTGACCTCGATACCGTTTTGCGTGTCGATAAATGGGCGAGGGCCGAGGCTGACAAATTGCTCGCAGTACAAACCAGTTCGGCGGCGGCATTGAATTAATTTGACGCAGCCTGTCATGCGGCTTTACACTTTTTATTACAACTACTTGTCGGGTACGGCCATTCTAACTACAAGTATTTTTTGACAAGGATCTATAAATGCCAGATATCGTAATCGCAGTTTTAGCTATTCTATTCGTCCTCGGTGTTGCCATCAACATTCACGAGTTTGGCCATTTTGCCGTGGCTAAAATATTCGGAATGCGCGTCGAGGCATATTCATTTTTCGGCCTCGGGCCTCGCCTTTTTGGCGTAAAGATCGGCAATACTGATTACCGCGTCTCTGCGATCCCGCTCGGAGCCTATGTAAAACTCTACGGCGACGAATCCAACGCCGGACTCGAAGGCAAAGACGAGACCGACAATCCGGTTCCCGAATCGGAACTCTATGAGTTGCGTCCCCGTTGGCAAAAGTTTCTCGTAATGCTCGGTGGGCCGTTTATGAACATCGTCCTTGCTCTCACGATACCTTTCACGATGGCGATGATCTACGGCGTACCGGCTAATCCGGCACCGATCGTCGGCTTTGTAAAAGTAGGTGGAGCTGCTGATAAGGCCGGTATCAAAGCGGGCGACCGTATCGTCAATTTTGACGGTGTTGAAAATCCCTCGTGGGACCGCATCCAAGACGACGCTCTGCTAGTCCCGGACAAAGAGGTGCCGATCGCGGTCGAACGACAAGGACAGCGAACACCATTAAAGATATCGGCAACAAAAGTCACCGAAAATGGCCAATCTGGTGGATTTCTCGATATGGCTCCTGACGCCGGAACCGAACCTGTTGTCGTCGGCAACATTGACGCGACGATGCCTGCGGCCGAATCCGGCTTACAAAAAGGCGACTGGATAACCTCGGTCAATGACAAAACGATCCGAAACAGTCAGGAAATGAAGATAATGGTAGGAGAATCGAAAGATCAGCCGATCAAGCTCGTCGTCAACCGCAACGGTCAGCGAAGTGAGCTTACGACCCATGCTGTTCAAAAAGATGGCGAATGGCGTATCGGTATCGCCTTTGACCCGACTCTAATGAGCACACGCGAACCTGTCGGTGTCGTAGGTGCATTTGGCGAAGCGGTGAACCAAAATCTGCGTATTCTTCGCTTGACGGGGAAAGCTTTAGGTCAGGTTGGAACCGGTGAACGGTCCGCACGTGACACAGTTTCGGGTCCTATCGGCATAGGACAGATCATTGTAACGACAGTATTTGCTAGTGGATTTCTGGGGTTGCTGTCGGTGTTGATGGCGATCAGTCTTAGCCTCGGCGTGATGAATCTGCTGCCGATACCTATGCTCGACGGCGGGCAGATAATGGTATTGGGCATCGAGAAAGTGCTGTCATGGTTTGGACGCACACTGTCGATGGTCGCTAAGGAACGTATCCAATTAACCGGTCTCGCTATCGTGCTATTGCTGATGGTAACGGTTATATTCTTTGACGTTTCACGGTTGGTCAGCAAATAATATTTGAAATTTCAATTTTGATATCTGAATTTCATTAATGAAATATTCAACTTTTGAAGAACTTCCCGTGTGGAACGCAGCGATAGCGTTTGCCTTGGAAGTTTTCAAATTTACAGAAAAAGTAGATCTTCGAGGGCTCGGCGACACAAAAAATCAGCTCGAACGAGCGACACTATCGATCTCGAATAACGTTGCTGAGGGTTTCGAACGCGGGACTACGACCGAGCTTATCCAGTATCTATATATTGCTCGTGGATCGGCTGGCGAGTCGCGATCGATGCTGCGAATGTGTGAGGGACTGGAGCGATTTTCAAATTTCAGATCTGAAATTTCAAATTTGATAGGTATGGCGGTGAATATTTCGAAACAGCTTCATGGCTGGATCGATTCCCTTAAAAATTCAGAGATAAAGTGAGTTAAGTTTTTAACAAATACTGAAAAGATACGATTTGAACAAAAGAAAGGCTCCGCCGAATTTGACCGCGAGATGGATGAGTTCAAGTCACGACACGAAGATTGGCTTATTCGGCGTCAAACCGATCCAGATGCTAAGCTCTAGATAGATATATGGCAAGAGTCACAAAAGCGGTAATGGTTCGGGACATTCAGATCGGCGGAGGTGCTCCGGTCGTCGTCCAATCGATGACCAAAACGGACACTACCGATGTCGATGCGACGGTTCGGCAGATCGAGGAGATGGTGACGGCCGGGTGTGAGATCGTTCGGATCGCGATTCCCGACGATGACGCAGCGGCGGCGATGCACGAGATCCGCAAGCGGACAGACGTGCCGATCGTGGCGGATATTCACTTTCACTACAAGCTGGCCTTAAAAGCGCTCGACGCGGGTGTCGATAAACTTCGGCTGAATCCGGGTAATATCGGTCCGATCGAACGCGTTCGCGAGGTCGTGCGGGCGGCCGAGGCTCGTAAAGTGCCGATCCGAATTGGCGTAAACGGCGGTTCTCTTGAAAAAGATCTGCTCAAAAAATACGGCACCGCGACGCCCGAAGCGATGGTTGAGAGCGGAATGCGGCACGTTCGCATTCTCGAAGATCTCGGGTTTTCTGACATCATCATTTCGCTCAAGGCATCAGATGTTAACCGCATGGTAGAGGCCTATCGCATGATGGCAACGAAGGTCGATTACCCTTTGCATCTCGGGGTAACCGAGGCCGGGACGCCATTTGGCGGGACGATCAAGTCTGCTATCGGCCTCGGCATTTTGCTTCACGAAGGCATAGGCGACACTATCCGCGTAAGCTTAGCCGCCGAGCCGCACGAAGAGGTTCGTGTCGCATGGGAAATTCTTAAATCTCTCGAATTAAGAAAACGCGGCGTCACTGTCGTCGCGTGCCCGACCTGTGGCCGCCTCGACATCGACAATTTTGTTGAGATCGTCACCGAGGTCGAACGCCGTCTCGCCCACGTCGAAGAACCACTGCATCTTTCGATCATGGGCTGTGCCGTCAATGGTCCCGGCGAAGCTCACGATTCGCAGCTCGGCATCACTTTCGGACGACAGGTCGGGATGATATTCAAAGACGGTGTACCGATGCGAAAGGTCGCGGGAACGGACATTGTAGAGGAATTTGTCAAAGAGGTCGAGATCCTGAGAAAAGAGGGCAGTGAGGCCAAGTCTCTTGCGGAAGCCGCACCTCTCGTGCAAATCACGTAAACGAAAAACCCAATGATTCTGACGGCTGAACAACGTGGGCATTTTGATCAAAACGGGTATCTTATTTTTGACCCTGAGATATCTGCAAGCGTCTTGGATGCTATCGTTAATGAATTAAAAGATAAATATACTAGTGAAGAACCGCTAGATGTCGGCCATCACGGGCCAGGACGGATACAAGACGCCTGGCGGATAAACTCACACGTAAAATATGTGGCCTTAAATCCAAAAATTTTGAGCGTTCTTACCGAGCTCTACGACAGAAAACCGCTCCCATTTCAGACACTCAATTTTCCGGTCGGCACACAGCAGCAGCCGCATTCTGACACCATTCATTTCAACTCGATACCTGCCGGATTTATGTGTGGCGTTTGGATCGCCCTCGAAGACATGGATGAAAACAACGGGACACTGATCTATTATCCCGAAAGTCACAAGCTACCGGAATTTACGATGAAAGATGTAGGGTATGAGTACGAAACGAGGTCGGTTCTTTCGGTGTCGCAGTTTCTACGACGTGGATTTCGCAAGCTTGGGATAATCAAATCGACACCGACACTAAAGGCCGACGATGCTTATCCCCTGTATGAAAAATATATTTCCGATGCGATCAAAGAAAACAAACTAAAGCAGGAGTTGGCAATTATTAAAAAAGGGCAGGCTTTTATCTGGTCGGCAAATCTGCTGCATGGCGGCTCGCCATTAAAAGATAAAACCCGTACGCGGCACAGCCAAGTGACACACTACTTTTTCGAAGATTGTAAGTATTACACGCCTCTGGCAAGTAACAGCGAGCTGAAATCTTGGCGTGACCCTGTCTGGATATCGTAGCTCTGTTTATGGAAAAAGTATTGTAAATGGCCAGACCGGCAGATTTCGCAAAACTCCAAAAACGAGTAGCACAATCATAAACACCCACATAAATCTCGGGTTTGTCGGCCACATCGGCAGGCCTTTGCCGCGAACAGCGAGCAGCACCAGCGACACAAATACATAACCAAAGATCACCGCCCAGATAGGTATAAGAGCGTTAAAATCGATCGCGGTGATAATATCGCCGTGAAATAAGGCGTGAAACCCGCGTGTCAGCCCGCAGCCAGGACATGCACAACCCGTCAGAGCAAACAGCGGACATACGGGGAAAAAATGCTGGGTTGTTGGGTCGAAATAAGCAGTAAATATCGAGCCGCCACCGATAAACACTGCTCCGGCAGCAGCGACCAGCCGCGCGGTGGTTGGCGACAAATTAAATCCCGGGATTTGCTGTTCGGCCTGCATAAAACAATTCTAGCCTGTGGTTCAAGCTTTTGCCATCGAGACAAATAAAGCATCGGTCGCGACTTTGCGATTTATATTGACTGCAAAATTCTCACGTATCGTTTCGATATCGCGGAGCCATTCAGAAATGTCCGCGTTTCCGGCATTTTCGGCAAGCGGCGTCAATTCACCCACGAGATCGGTATTAACCAAGCGCGTGTCGTCGCCGCTGATACGCAGCGACCAGACATCGTGGATCAGCGATTCGAGAATGTCGAGATTCTCTTCGAAATTGTCCTTATTTTTGGCGTCGTTCAATTCTTCGGATGCTCTCAACAGAGCCGCACGATCACCTGTCTCGATCACATTGCGGATCACGCCAAACATACGCGTTCGCTGGTCGCGAAACTTACCTACGTTGATCGACACAGCATGCCCAACGCTACCGCGCGATAGTCTTGCAGCAAGCCGAGCTTCGTCATGCGTAAACGCTCTGTCGCCTATCAAAAACTGTTCGATCTCGTCGGTCGCGACCGGAGCAAAACGCAGTGTCTGACACCGCGAACGTATCGTCGGCAAGAGCGAATCGGGTCGAGAAGTGATAAGGAATATATGTGTCGTCGAGGCTGGTTCTTCAAGCGTCTTTAGCAAAGCGTTTGCTGCCGGGTCGGCCATTTTCTCGGCGTCATCAATAATAAATATTCGGGCCGGAGCCTCGTATGGGCGAAAATTCGCTTCCTTTTCGAGATCGCGGATCGCACCGATGCGCACATTTCGTCGGAACGGAATAACCGTGCCAATATCAGGATGCTCAGAGAAAAAGACCTCATCAAAATCATCGCCCTTTTCACTCTTTGGAAAAACAAAAACATCTGCCCGGCGGCATGCAGAACACGCTCCGCAGGCTTCATTTCCTATTGGCTCTTTGCATACAAAAGCCTTCGCTAGTTCAAGCGCAAACTGTCGCTTTCCGACGCCATCGTCACCGGCAAAAAGCATCGAATTCGGCACACGCCCATTAGCCAGCAACCGCTTGAGCGTCAGCTTGATATGGTCGTTCCCTATCAGGTTTTTGAACATTATTGATTTAGCAACTCGTTGACCAAAACCACTACCGATTCGTGAATTTTATCTATCGTGCCGTTGGCATCAACGATCAGAAACCGCGTCGGTTCACGCTCGGAGATCCCCAAATATGCTTTGCGGACACGCGTATAAAATTCCGCCGTCTCCTCGTCCATTCGATTCTTTTTCGCCTGCGATTCGTCACGAACATGCATCCGCGCGATCGCCGTTTCGACCGAAATGTCGAAAAACAGCGTCAGATCAGGTTTCAGACCGTCGGTCGCAAGAGCGATGACTTGATTAACTTTATCCTCGGCAAATCCGCGACCCGCGCCTTGGTAGGCAAACGTCGCATCGGCATAACGGTCTGAGATCACGATCTTGCCTTTAGCGACCGCTGGTTTTATCAGATATTCGACGTGCTGCGCGCGGTCTGCGGCAAAAGCGAGCAGCTCCGCCATTGGAGCAACGGTTTCTGTGGTTTCGAGAAATGCTTCACGAAGATGTTTACCCAGAATAGTTCCACCCGGTTCGCGGGTCGTTATGACATCGAATCCTGATGAGCGCAGTACATCTGCCAGCATGCGTAATTGTGTCGATTTGCCGCTGCCGTCTATCCCTTCGAAAGTTATGAATTTACCTGTCAAGCGTTGCGTTCGAGCTCCGGTGCGAGCTTTCTCTCCTGCGAGATCGAGGATATTGCGTGCTTAAATATCAAAACGTCAGGCCCGCCGACATCGAGCAGCACCGAGAATTTATCAAAACTTTTGATCCGCCCTGAGACGGTCGAACCGGGAAGAAGATGAATGACGACTGATATACGTTCACGACGTGCTGAATTCAAAAATGCATCCTGAATATTTTGGGCTGCCTGCTCTTCCATAACGACTCCTCAATTACTGTCAAAAAAATTACAAGGAACTTGTGTTCCGAACAAAAAACATTAGGATCCGTTTCCCGATTATATCAAATTTATACTTTCCGACAATCATTTTAAAATAGCCCTATTTTATCTTATTAAACAACTCGTTTTTAACCGCTCCGTCATCGCCAAAACCGTCCAACCAATTAACATCCGGCTCCTTGCGAAACCACGTCAATTGCCGTTTTGCGTAGTTACGAACGTCCTGTTTCGACCTGTCTATCGCCGAATCGAGATCCCGCTCACCTCGAAGATACTCACATACTCGCCGATAAGCATGCGCTCCTAGGGCATTCGTGTTGTATTTAACGCCGTC
>JBKJRA010000348.1:0-8020 GCA_046594975.1 Pyrinomonadaceae bacterium
CGGCGGCATCGGGATGAGCGGGATCGCTGAGGTGTTGTGCAATTTGAAATTTGAGGTTTCAGGATCAGATGCGGCTCGCTCAAAAAATACTGAAAGGCTCGCCGGATTAGGCATCGAGATACACGAGGGACACGCCGCTGAAAACGTAGGCCGGGCCCAGGTCGTCGTGTATTCCTCTGCAGTTAAGGCCGACAATCCTGAGGTGATGATAGCAAAGGAAAAAGGTATTCCAGTCATCCCCAGAGCTGAAATGCTTGCGGAACTGATGGTGCTAAAGCCATACGCTGTAGCGGTTTCCGGCACACATGGAAAAACCTCGACCACATCCATGGTCGCTACAATTTTAGGCCACGCGGGCTTTGACCCGACTACAGTGGTCGGCGGTGTAGTTGAAACTTTGGGCTCGAATGCGAGGCTCGGAGCCTCCGATTGGTTCGTGACGGAGGCGGATGAGAGCGACCGTTCTTTTTTGATGCTTTACCCGACGATTGCCGTCGTGACGAACATCGACAAAGAGCACATGGAATCTTACAAGGGCATGGACGACGTCGTGCAATGTTTTACGGATTTTGTGAACAAAGTACCGTTTTTTGGTGCAGCGATCATTTGTCTGGACGATCCGAATGTTCAGTTGATAATTCCGAATATCAAGCGTCGCCGTGTGACATTTGGCCTGACTGCGCAGGCGGATGTTTCAGCGACAGATATTAGGTATAACGACGTGTTTGGTTCGACATTTACAGTCTCGAAACGCGACAAAGTTTTAGGAGAGATCGCACTGCCTGTTCCGGGTAAACACAATGTATACAATGCTTTAGCAGCGACGGCTGTGGCTCTTGAGATGGACGTGCCTTTCGAAAAGATCGCTGAGGCTTTTCTGATATTTAAGAATGCCAATCGCCGTTTTCAATTCAAAGGGGAGGTTCACGGCATAACCGTTGTCGATGATTACGGACATCACCCGACAGAGATCGTAGCGACGCTGTCAGCCGCGAAAAGCAGCTCAGGTGGCAAACGCACGGTCGTAGTTTTTCAACCGCACCGCTATAGCCGCACGCAGGAGTTGATGGATGATTTCGTCGTTGCGTTTAATAACGCTGACGTTTTGTATCTGCTCGACATTTACGCTGCGAGCGAGAAACCGATCGAGGGAATTAACGCTGAGGTTTTGGCGGAAAACATCAAGCGATTCGGACATAAGAATGTGCAATACATTGGTGACATCGAGACCGCAACCGAAAAAGTTGTTGGCGGTTTACTGCCGGGCGATCTGGTGATCACGCTAGGGGCGGGAAGTGTTACGAAGCTTTCGGATGAGATCGTGGATAAGTTAAAGTCGGCTTAATTTAATTCGATAAATGGCTAAAAAGAAGAAAACTACAGCAAGTTCCAGAACCACGGCGACGCGGGTACGTTCGCGACGCCCGTCTTCGCGTGTGAAGCGTGACGGAGTTTCGGAGATCTTAGGGCATTTCGGGCTGCCGCTGATTATAAGTGGTGTATTGATCCCCGCTATCGCAGTGCTTGGTTTTACGTTTTACACCACGGCGACGAACTCCAATTTCTTTAAGGTCAAGACGATAGATGTGCGAGGCAATGACAGGACGAATGCGGATGATATCAAACGCGTGGTTGCGGCGGATGTAGAAAAACCTGGCGTCTGGAACGCTGATCTTGCCGACATTCGCGTGAAAATAGAGAAATTTCCGTTCGTTAAAACGGCTTCGGTTTCGAGGATGCTACCTGCAGGCATTCGCGTAGATATAGTCGAACGTGTGCCTGCCGCGATAGTCCACCTAAAGACAGGAGATTATCTTATTGACGGTGAGGGAGCGATCTTATCTGCCGGAACACCAAGCGAAAAAGATTTTCCTTTCGTGCTTTACGGCTGGGACGAGGCAAAGACCGAAAAAGCTCCGACCGAAAACACCGCAAGGCTCAAGGTTTACAAGAAGATGCTGGATGAATGGAAGCAATTTGATCTTGCCTCGCGAGTCAAGCAAGTTGACCTGACAGATGTCAGAGAGCCTGCCGCCGTGGTCGAAGATTCGGGCCGTGCGATCTCGATAGTGCTTGCAAAAGACAGCCTTGGCAAAAGCCTTAAAACGGCTATCGAAGCGGTCACAGGTAAAGGTGCAAAGGTCAAATCGGTCAATGCCGGCGGTGTTTATCCGGTCATCCAATACCTCGATTTTGAGGCGATGAAACAGCAGTAGTTTTATTATGAGCAATGAGATACAAGCAGTCGGGTTAGACATCGGAACGAGCCGTGTGCGGTGCGTGATCGGTGAACCGTCCGGTGACGGTAAGATGAATATCGTCGGCGTTGGCGAGGCTGAATCTAAGGGGCTTCGCCGCGGCGTGGTGACATCAACTGAAGCGGTTGCCGAGTCAATTAAAAAGGCTGTCGGCGAAGCTGAAAAGATGAGCGGACTCGATGTCGAGTCGGCGACGATAAATCTGTCAGGCGAGCACCTGCGAGGTGAGAATAAGAACGGCGTCGTTGCCGTCGCCGGGGCTGAAAAAGAGATCACTGACGAAGATACTGATCGTGCAATTGACTCCGCTAGTGCAATGCCGCTAACGCCCGGTTGGGAGATCGTCAGCCGTCTGCCTCAGGAATTTATTGTGGACGGGCAGGACGGAATTACCGAGCCGGTCGGGATGACGGGTTCGCGCCTTGAGGCTTTGGTCCATATTGTTACGAGCCCCAGTGCAGTACGACAAAACCTGATCAAGGCCGTTACAAAAGCTGGAATAGATGTCGAGCAGCTTATTTTAGAGCCACTCGCCGCCGCTGAGAGCGTGTTGACTGACGACGACAAGGAATACGGCTGCGCGATCGTTAATATGGGGGCTGAGATCACGAGCCTTATCATTTTTGGACGCGGAGCGGTGCAGCACACGGCGGTGTTTCCGTTTGGCAGCATGCTGTTCACCAAAGACATCGCGACCGGCTTGCGTGTCTCGATCCCTGAGGCAAACAAGATCAAGCAGCAGCACGGATGTGTTGCGTCGTTTCTGCTCGATGACGAAGAGCGTGAGCAGGTTATCGATATCGTGCCTTTTGGCCGCAATGAAACGCGGGAACTGTCGAAAGAGATATTGTGCGACATTATGCAGCCACGGGCGGTCGAGCTATTGCAGCACATTGCCAAAGAGACAAATTCGGCAAAGGCTCAGATATCAGGCGGTGTATTTATGACGGGCGGAGGCTCTATGGTTCGCGGCCTGCCGGAGATCGCGGAGCAGGTGTTCGATGCGCCTACGAGAGTCGGTTTTCTTGAGGCGTCTTATTTCGGAGGGCTGTTCGAAGAGGTGCAAAGCCCGCACTGGGCGACGGCGTGTGGACTAGCACTTAGGTCTATGCGTAGCCACCTGCGCGACGATTACCACGATGATAAATCTTCGGCGAGGAAAGTGGCCGACTGGATAGGCAATTTTCGCGGCCGGTTTAGATAAATGTAACATCTGCACTTTGAACTTTACCGCAAATGGTAGTATGCTTCTTTGCCGTTAGCACAATATCTAGTTATTCTAATAATAACATAAAAATAGCTTTTCGTGAGCTTGTCCTCAATTTCCGCAATGGGAAACTTTATTGAAATGGAAGATCAAAATTTGAACAACACCGGCATTAAAATGTTTATTGACGAGCCACCTATCACGGGAGCGCGGATTAAGGTTATCGGCGTAGGCGGAGGCGGCAGCAATGCCGTTAACCGAATGATCGACGCCGGTATCAAGGGCGTCGAGTTTATCGTTGCCAACACTGATCTGCAGGCTCTGAACGCGTCGAAAGCGCCGATGAAAATACAGCTCGGCAGCAAATCGACACGCGGGCTAGGTGCAGGGTCTAATCCTGAGATCGGTCGTGCGGCGGCTCTCGAAGACACAGAAAAGCTTCTCGACGTGCTTGAGGGCTCAGACATGGTCTTTGTGACCGCCGGATTAGGCGGCGGGACGGGTACAGGTGCGGCTCCGGTCGTCGCATCGCTTGCTATAGAGCTTGGAGCATTGACGGTTGCGATCGTGACCAAGCCGTTCGCCGTCGAAGGAAAAAAACGTATGGCACAGGCGGAGCAGGGCTTGGCTGAGCTTCGCGGCTGTGTTGATACGCTTATTACTATCCCGAATTCAAAGCTGCGAGAGGTCGAAGAAAAAATTACGATCATGGAGGCGTTTCGCCGGGCTGACGATGTGTTGCTGCGTGCTGTTCAGGGCATTACGGATCTCATCATCACGCCGGGAATTATCAATCTCGATTTTGCTGATGTGACGACGGTTATGCGTGGTAAAGGTGTTGCGTTGATGGGAATCGGCAAGGGCGATGGCGAAGATGCCGCCTCGAAAGCGATGCGTGCGGCTCTCGATTACAAATTGCTCGAGGAACACTCGATCAAGGGTGCGAAGGCCGCTCTTATCAACGTGACCGGTGGGCCGAATATGATACTCAGCGAGGTCGAAGACGCTATTGGATTGATCGAATCAGAAGCCGACGACAATGCGGACATCATCTGGGGCAGCGTTATCAAAGAAGACATGGACGACGAGATCCGTATCACGGTGATAGCTACCGGATTCGATTCGCAGATCGCTGCGGCATTGCCAACGAAGCCCAAAGCAGATGCCGCTCATGCAGTCGGGCGTGTGGCCGCGGCGGATATTTTGTTGCCGAGCGATCTTATACCGGCCGAAAATCTCGATGTGCCGACGTTTATGCGTCGCCATGCGGACTAAATAACTAAAAACTAATAACTAACAACTGAGAACTGACAGCGGTTCTCAGTTTTTTTGTTTGTGTTGGTGCAAAGGGTCTAATAAGCTGTAACTAGGATGTCGGAGCGAAAACCAATAATAGGAGTGACCATTGGCGATGCTGCTGGGATCGGGCCGGAGATAACTCTCAGAGCTCTATCAGACCTAGAATTAAGAACGGGGTGTCGATGTGTGATGATCGGCGACGCGGATCATTTGCGTGTGCTTGCGGGAAAACTGGGCGTCGATATTGATGGAGTTGAGATATTTGATATAAAGAATCTGCCTGCTGATTTTGAAATTGGCGTTGACGCCTCCAGCACAGGAAAGGCTGCTGCGGAGAATATAGAAGCTGCCGTAAATCTCTGGCGTGAGAATAAGATCGATGCTATCTGCACTGCTCCGATCAGTAAAAAGGCAATACATCTCGGCGGTTATGATTTTCCGGGACATACGGAGTTTTTGGCTGAGCTGACAAACACAACAGAGTTTGCAATGAGCTTTTTCGCGGAAAAGCTTCGGGTCGTGCTGCTTTCGACGCACCTTTCGCTTACGGATGCGATCGGTTTGGTCAAGACAGATAAGCTTGTTGATCTGATCAAGTTTTCGGCGGAGCAATTAGAGAAACTGCTTGGACGCGAAGTTTCGATAGCGGTTGCCGGACTGAATCCGCACGCGTCAGAGGGCGGTATGTTTGGCACTGAGGAGCAGGATGAGATCATTCCAGCGATCGAGCAGTGTCGTCTTTTCGGAATTAACGTCACGGGGCCGTATGCTCCGGACACGATATTCTTGCGTGGTTACAAAGGCGATTTTGATGGCGTGATCGCTCTCTATCACGATCAAGCGACGATAGCGGTCAAATCGCTGTCGTTCGGGTCGGGCGTGAATGTGACGCTCGGGCTGCCGCTGATCCGAACTTCGGTCGATCACGGGACGGCGTTTGATATTGCCGGGAAGGGCATTGCTGATGCGTCGAGTATGGTCGGAGCGATCAAGTTGGCGGCTGAATTAGTACAGAGTTCGCGGAATATCGGATAAGTTTGATATTATTATCGACGAGTTATGACAACCCCAAAACTATTGCTGGCAGACGATTCAGTGACGATACGCAAGGTCGTGGAGCTCGCGTTTTCCGACGAATCGGTAGAGGTTTTTGTGGTCGCTGACGGCGAAGCGGCGATGCTGAAATTTGTCGAGGTCCAGCCGGACATTGTGCTTGTTGATGTCGAAATGCCCGGGCCGAACGGCTATCAGATCTGCGAAATGATCAAGCAGGATGAGGCGACGCGGCATATCCCGGTGCTGCTGCTCGTTGGGTCATTTGAGCCATTTGATCAGGATGAAGCGGAACGTGTCGAGGCGGATGGATTTCTCACTAAGCCTTTCCATTCGGTTCGCGATCTCGTTGCTCGTGTTGGTGATCTACTTGGGGGCGAAACCGCAGAGCCTGCACCAATTATTACCCCGGAGACCGCTGATATCGAGGAGCTTTATAACAGTAGCTTTGCCGAGACTTCGCCGATCGACGAGTACGATACCGACGAAGATCCATTTCTTGAGGCATCCGTTGAAAGCGTTTCGACACCGGATGAGTTTGAGGCAGAAGTTGACGATGAGCTTATCGAAGAGGTTCGACTTTCGGAGCCGGTAAGTGAAAACAACTACACGGAGACTTTTCATTCTGCAGAAACCATCGCGACTACAAAGGATTTTGACTGGTCGCCGTCGGCGAAGATAGTTGATGAAGTACCGGCGGAAAGCGTGTCGATAGGTTTCGAACCGAGATTTGCATTTGCTGACACCGAGCCGAACGAAGAGATCCCTGAATTGGCTGAGACGGGTAATGGCTTTGTTCGGGTTGATGATGATGTTGCGGAGGAGTCGGCAGAGCTTTCGGCGGGAATTTCGGAAGAAACGATCAACCGCATCGCGCAACGTGTCGTCGAAAGGCTGTCAGATCACGTCATCCGTGAGATCGCACAGGAAGCCGTCCCGCGTATCGCCGAAAAACTTATCCGCGAAGCTCTCGAAGAAGAAGATAAATAATTAGTAGTCAGTTGTCGGTTGTCAGTTGTCAGAATGTGGTTGCTGCCCGACTAGACACCGCATTCCGACAACTGACAGCCGACAACAGATTATGGAACTCGCAAAGGCTTACGACCCGAAAGAGGCCGAAGAAAATCATTATAAACGTTGGGAAGAGAGTGGTTTTTTTGCTCCCGAGATAAATGAGAACGCGGACGCCGTGCAGTATTCGATCGTCATTCCGCCGCCAAACGTCACGGGCAGCCTGCATATGGGCCACGCTTTGCAACACACGATAATGGATGCGTTGATCCGTTGGAAACGGATGCAGGGCTTTCGCACGTTGTGGCTACCGGGAACGGATCACGCGGGAATTTCTGTACAGAGAAAGGTCGTCGAGCAGTTAAAAAAGGACGAACACCTTAAGCCGTCGGATATCGGCCGCGAGGAGTTCGTTAAACGTGCGTGGAAATGGAAGGAGCTGTACGGCAACACCATCACCGAGCAGATGCGTCGCGAAGGTGCGTCGGTCGATTGGTCGCGGCATCGGTTTACGATGGACGAATCGCTTTCGCTTGCGGTGCGAAATGTTTTTTGCACGCTTTATGACGAGGGAAACATTTATCGCGGTCTGCGGATCGTAAATTGGTGCCCGAAAGACAAGACCGTGCTATCCGATCTGGAGGTCAAAGAAGAGACGCGCAAAGACGGCAAGCTCACTTACCTGCGTTATCCGGTCAAGGACAGCGACAAGACGATCACGGTCGCGACGACGCGGCCTGAGACGATGCTTGGCGATACGGCTGTGGCAGTTAACGGCAGCGATGAGCGTTACAAAGACCTCGTCGGCAAGACAATTCTACTGCCTTTGACGAACCGCGAGATCCTTATCATTGCAGACGAATATGTTGACGCCGAATTCGGTACCGGAGCGGTGAAGATCACGCCGGCGCATGATTCGAACGATTATCTGGTTGGCGAACGTCATAATCTTGAGCAGTTGCTCGTGATGAACATGGACGGCACGATGAATGCTGCCGCCGGGCCGGAGTTCGAAGGGCTTGATCGTTTCGTCGCTCGTGAAAAGGTCGTGGCGATGTTTGACGAGCTTGGGTTGCTGGAGAAGGTTGACGATTACGAGATCACTTTGCCTGTCTGCGAGCGGTGCAAGACCGTGGTCGAGCCGATATTGTCGGAGCAGTGGTTCGTTAAGATGGACGAGCTTCGCGATATG
>JBKJRA010000215.1:0-2958 GCA_046594975.1 Pyrinomonadaceae bacterium
TATTCGGCGGGCACGGGTTACATCCAATTTTTCACGCTCGCGCTATATCTGATCGGGCTATTTTTGACACCGCAATCAACACGAAAATGAAATTTATCATCGCCGCATTATTTACCCTAACACTAGCACTCACAACATTTGCCCAATCGCCTTCGAAAATATTGAAGCAAGCCGAAAAAGCTCTCGGCAGCTCTAATGCTTTGAAAGCAATGAGATCGGCCACCCAAACAGGCTCGATAAAACGCATGAGCGACGGAGCGACCGGACGCTATATCTTTCAAACGTCGCAGCCAAATTTGCTCGATATCAGCTTTGACCTCAACGGTTTTGAGAGCGAGACCGGCTACAACGGACGCTCCGGCTGGACGAGAGATTCGCGTGACGGTCTGCAAACCTTGACCGGCACTGCAAGCGTCAACATGGCCGTGGCCGCAGGCTATCGAAACAATCTATGGCTCAACACAAAAAACGAAAAATCTAAGATCACATCCGGCGGCCAAACAACCCTCGACGGCAAGCCCGCCAATATCGTTATCATTACTACATCAAAGGGCATCGCCATCAAAGTATTTTTCGACGTTGCGACAGGGCTGCCTGTCCGAGATGAAATGCCAATGGGCAATGTCAATGCGATATCCGAATACGGAGATTATCGCGATGTCGGCGGCGTGAAACAAGCGTATTTCAAACGAGTTACGCTTGGCGATCAGGTTTATGAAATCAAATACGATGTCATCAAAACCAATCAACAGATCGCAAAGACTGAGTTTGATTTCCCGGTCATTTCGGGCCAGCCGCTGCCGGACATTCCGACACTGTTAAAAGACCTGCAAGCCAACGAAGACAAGGTCGAGGAGCTGCTCGACACGTATTCGTTCACGCAAAAGAATATCAAACGTGAGCTTGGAAAGGACGGCGTTTTGCGTGAAACTGAGTCCGAAACGCAGCAACTGTCGTTTTATAAAGGCTATCGCATCGAGCGGACGATCGAGAAAAATGGCAAGCCCTTGAGCAAAAACGATCAGGAAAATGCCGACAAAGACGCTGCCAAACAGGTCGAGGAGATCGAGAAAAAGATCGCCAAAGCTGACGCCCAAGCCTTAAAACAAAATGCGAACGGCACGCCGTCCGAAGACAGCCGCCGCATCTCGATCGCCGAGGTTCTGCGGGCGTCCAAGCTGTCAAGCCCACGTCGCGAGCGTTTTCGCGGACGCGACGTGATCGTATTTGATTTCGAGCCAAATCCTACATTCGACATGAAAAACGCCAAGAGTATGCTCAAATTTTTTGGCAAAACAGCAGGCGTGATGTGGATCGACGAAAAAGACAAGCAAGTCGCGAGACTCGAAGCGGTGCTGTTTGAAAATCTCAATATCGGCGGCGGCGTCCTGGCAAAATTAAAAAAAGGTGCGACGTTTACGCTTGAAAAAGAACGTGTCGGCGACGAGATATGGCTGCCTTCGCAGGCGGATATAAACCTCTCGGTCCGTGTCCTGCTCGTCAAAGGCATCGACGTAAATCAGGTCATCAAGTCTTACGACTATCGTAAATTTGAGACCGAGGTAAAAGATTCGAAGGTCGATGAGATCAAAAAACCTTAGTTCTTCAAAGGAATGTCAATGGATTTTCCATCGCGGCGGACGCGGACGCTCTTGATGCCCGATCTACTTTTGAACGAAGTTTTATCAGTAACGGCCTGATCGTTAATCGCTTCGATCACATCACCGGCCTGCACGCCTGAGCGTTCGGCGAGGCTGTTTGCGGTAGGGGTTTCGACTTTCCAGCCATTTTCATCAAATGAACCTTTCGCCCCAAGTAGCGTGAGCACATCTTTTACCGGGATCTGCGTATTGCGGTAGATCTTGTGTCCGACACCGCTGGTCTCGTCAAACGACCCGCCGCCCGGGCGAGTGATCGGAGCCGTAACCGGCTTTTTGACCGGAACATCAGCAACCGGAGCAATTGTATCCGGCTTTTTCACCGCAGCCATCTGCTCAGGCACAGGAGCAGGAGCAACTTCGACTGTCCGTTGCGGTTGCTGCGGACCAGAAGTCATCGGAGCTACGGCAACTGCAGGAATAGTGGCGTCTTTAGCCGAATAAAATGCATTAAATCCAAAATAAGCTCCGACGAGTAACAGCAAAACGAGCGGCATCGCGTAACCGACCAGAGCGGGAATACGGAAACCGCGTTTTTCTGCGGGCTTACCGGCAGCAATACGTGCCTTTACACCAAAATCAAAATTTGCCGGAGCCTCGACACGTTTCAGCCCTGCAAGCAATTCGGCTACAGGCTCACGCTCTTCGCTATTATGTAATTTTTCGTTTCCCATTATAGATAATGCTGCAATTTCTCTTTTAGCAGCCCTCGCCCACGGCTGATACGCGATTTCGTTGTGCCCAGGCCGAGTTCCATGATCTCGGCGATCTCGTCGTAGGTTTTGCCCTCGACATCACGCAATATTACTGGAACGCGATATTTCTCAGGCAAAGCCGCTATCGCCTTTGCGATAACCTGGCTGCGTTCGTCATCGACAAGTTCGGCGTCCGGTAATGGACGTGTATCCGGCGGCTGAAACTCGACCTGTTGGTCATCCTCGCTTTGGAAAAGGCCCGTCAGCGACAGTAGCCTGCGTCTCTTACGCTTTCGTATCTCGCTGATCGCTAGGTTTGTAGCGATCCTGTATATATATGTCGAAAACGCAAACTGCGTGTGATAACGGTCTATCGCAAAATAAACGCGGACAAATGTTTCCTGCGCCAGATCGACAGCCTCTTCGTAATCGTTCAAAAATCTATAGAGATAATTAGTTATGGGCCCACGATAACGGTTCATTATCTCGCCAAAAGCAGCCTCATCGCCGCTTTTGGTCGCCTCGATCAATGCGTGGTCGGACAGTTTTTCCTCAGACATGGGGTATCGCGATGCCCCCATGCCCGTGAAATTCGTCGTGTCCAA
>JBKJRA010000182.1:0-6358 GCA_046594975.1 Pyrinomonadaceae bacterium
TTTGCGAAGTGCGGTAAGAGCGATATTATCTAGATCACCGCGTAAAGTGCTACGTGCGAACACCTTGCCGTCCGAAGCATCGACCGAGCTAGGTTTAGCGGGTTCGGTATCATTGATAGTTTGCACCACTTTGCCATAGCTCTTATTTTCAATATCTAACGGTTTGGCGCCGGTCAGAAGTTCATAAAACACAACCCCAAGCGAATAAATGTCAGTTGCTGTTGTTATCGTGCCGCCTCTGATCTGCTCAGGTGATGCGTAAGCAGGGGTGAACGCTCTAAGGGCAGTCTGTGTCTTAGAACTGTCATATTCAAATGCTTTGGCTAGGCCAAAGTCGAGAAGTTTGGGTTCGCCGTCTGCTGTAACAAGAATATTTGATGGCTTAATATCGCGATGAACTACAAGATTTTTATGGGCGTAAGAAACAGCGGAACATACTTTCAAAAAAAGCCTCAGCCGCTTTTGGATCGTAAATTTTTGAGCATCGGCATAGTCTAATAGAGTGTCGCCTTCAACATATTCCATTGCCAAAAAAGGCTCGCCTTTTTCATTAACGCCGCCGTCATGCAGGGTTGCGATATTGGGATGATTAAGATTGGCAAGTATCTGACGTTCGCGTTTGAAACGCTCGATGATCTCGCGGTCGGCTACCGATTGCCGGACGATCTTGAGTGCGACCTGCATAGTAAACTCGCCGTCGTCACGCTCCGCCAAAAATACAGTGCCCATGCCGCCGCTGCCGATCTCGCGGATAATACGGTAATTACCAAAGTGTCGCTCCGCACGGGTGACGGTATCCGCCCCGACCTTAGTCGCGAGATCTATGGCATTTTGCTCGATAAGATTTTCGGGTTCAGATGATGCAGCCAGCAGAGAACTGACTTCCTTAAAAATTAATACGTCGCCATCACAGCAGTTTTTTAGAAAATCGAGGCGTAGATCTGAAGATTGATCGAGCGTTTCCGCAAAGAGATCTTTTACGCGTTGCCAATTGGGGTCGGTCATTTGAAGTATTAGCTGGCCTGTGTTCTGCCAAGTTCTCTTTGAAACCACGCTTTCGCGAATGTCCATTCACGTCGCACGGTGGATTCGCTGACCTTTAAAATATAAGCCGTTTCTTCGATAGAGAGGCCACCAAAAAATCGTAATTCGACTATCTTTGCTTGTCGAGGGTCGATTTTTTCGAGGCTCTGCAATGCATCGTCGAGAGCCACCAGATCTATTGGGGTCTTGTCAGGTAAGCTGAGGACTTCGTCAAGAACTAGCTTGTGTCCCTGTCGTTTCTGTGTCTGCCTTGCTCGGGCATGGTCGATCAACACTTTACGCATAACTTCAGCTGCGACTGAAAAGAAATGAGCCCGGTTTTGCCACGACACATTTTTCCAATCGACAAGGCGCATGTACGCCTCGTGAACCAGAGCTGTCGCTTGCAGAGTGTGGTCGCTCCTCTCATTTTGCATGTACGCACCAGCGAGACGGCGAAGATCATTATAAACAAGTTCGAGCAGCTTTTCAGGGGATGATTCGCCACCGTCGCCCATCTCGTTAAGCAATTTGGTTACTTCGTCAGTTGTCTTAGCATCATCCATCTTGATTTACCCATAATTATACGGAGAATTTTAAGAAAAATGAATATTTTTCCGACGCGGTTGGCGCTTTTAACGATATTTCTCGCCCTATTAACTGAAAAAGCAATTTGCGCGAGGTAATTATGCGAAAAGTCACAGGTTTATTGGCAATAGTCGTATTAGTTTTTTTTATTCAGGGAACCTTTTCTCAAACAATGCAAAAGATGTTGGGGTTAGGTAATGGTTCAAGTACTGAATTTACAGACGATCGGAAGCCCAAACCATATACAGCCGACCAAAATAAACTGGGATTTCCATTTATAAGTTACGGCGAGCCGCAGCATGCACTTGAGAATGATACACAGAAGTCTATCGGTGCGGCTGTGGCGGGAGCGTCGTCAGATTTCGATTCGGACGGTGTAGCAGATCTAGTTACCGTCGATGTAACCGGGCGAATAAGCTTGTTTAAGGGAAATGTTGATTCGATATTTCCAAACTCGCCCGAGGCAAAAGAACACGTAGCCGAAAGCGGAGTAGCTGCGAGTGCATTTTCAAGCGTGGAGTTTGCTGCTTTGGTACCCTACGCTGCGGATGAAATATTTACAGGTGACTTTAACGGCGACGGGCGACAAGACATCCTTGCATCTAAACATGGCGAAGATGCTCTCTATTTATTGGCCGGAAATGGCAAAGGTGGATTTTCTTTGCCCATAAAAGAATATCTCGATGGAGTAATTACAGCCGCATCGGTTGGCGAAACTGGGCGGCCTGACGGCCAGACGGATGTTGCGGTTAGCACAATTAGTGAAAAGGGACCTAAGCTGTTTATTTTCGAGCATCCCGAAGGGGCTTTTTCGCATAAACCTGATACCTTTGCAATTTCTGCACCTGTAACGTCAATATCTATCGGACAACTTGGTGAAGATAATTACGGTGACGTTGCGGCTAGTGGCGAAGATTTTCTCTCGATTGTAAACGGTCGAGGACAGCCATACCCACTTGATCTACTGAAAGAGTCTGGGATTGTGCGTCCGGCGGCTGAGATACGTTCGATCCGGATCCCATTCCGGATCGCGTCAATGGTAGTTGCAGATATGGACGGCATCCGAGGTGATGACCTCGCCATGTTAGCTTCAGATGGCAGTATTCATTATTTCAGTGCGGATAGAAGCAGCCAAAAAACGATTGCAAATCGCTATAAGTCGTCAATGCCGCTTGCCGCACCCGGCTTTCGGCCATCAGGAACTGCGGCTTCGGAATATTTGTCAGCAAAGTCTCAAATGCCGACTAATGAAGCTGATGCTGATGCTCAGGGTCAATTGATGGCTAATACATCTGAGGTTATGAGCGATGGATTACAGGCCATTGCTGAGCGAAAAATGTTGGCAATGCAGCAAGATCGGGAAAAGCTGACTCAACAGCAGAGAGAAAGCCAAGACAAAGACAAGGCAGAAAAGAGTGCAAAACAAGCCGAACTGCGAAAGCGGTTATTTGAGCGCAGTCTCGCTCCAAAGATAATAGATTTTAACAAATGGCAGATGAAAACTCTCTTAGCCGCAGGCAGTGTCTTTGCAACTACCAATAGCGGCTCGGCACCAAAATTGATCAAAGCACGAGTTTCCAGCTCAGGAACTGACGATCTTTTGGTGGCTGATATCGCAGGAAATACAATACGGATCATAGGAGCATGGAAAGAGTCTGATTCGAAAGAGCTTTCAGCAATAGTGGCAACGACAACTATTAGTATTGCAGCTCCGACTGCGATCGTCCCGATGCGGCTAAATGCTGATGGCTTGAGCGATCTTGTCTCTTTAGGAGGAAATTCGACTCCTGAAGTTGTAATGTCTAATCCGCCGACCGTTTTTACGGTCAATACGGCGGATGATGTCGGCGGCGGTAACTGTGTA
Source organism: Pyrinomonadaceae bacterium (assembly GCA_046594975.1). GTDB lineage: Bacteria > Acidobacteriota > Blastocatellia > Pyrinomonadales > Pyrinomonadaceae > OLB17. The sequence goes on from JBKJRA010000182.1 coordinate 3,476, forward strand.
AATGACGGCCAGCCATGCGGGCTGCGTCGAGCGCTTTTCTGGGCTAATTTTGTTTCTAACAGCACCGTCGCATTTAATATTCCCGGTGCCGGTGTTCACACCATTCACCTTACGTCACCGCTAAACGATGTTCGAGTTCCGATGACGATAGACGGAACGACACAGCCGGGATATATCAATAAACCGCTTGTTGAGATCAAGGGCGATGTGATAGCAAGCAGCTCCGCTGAGGGCTTTCGCGTCACGCGTTCGAATACCGTGATCCGCGGTCTCGCGATAAACCAGATGCCCGGACTCCCCTATGGCGGTTCCGTGATTGGCGGCAGCGGTATTGTTGTGCTCACGTATATCGGCACTCCTGTCACCACAAATGTAACCATCGAGGCGAATTTCCTCGGAACCGATCCGACTGGAACGCAGGCCTTTGGGAACGACGGTAATGGTGTTCAGTTATACGATACCGACAATAATTTGGTAGGCGGTGCGATACCGCTGGCACGGAACATTCTCTCCGGCAATGGAAACTACCCGCAGGGCAAACAGGGTGTTGGGTTTGCAATAACCGGCGGAAACTATAATAGAATTTACGGCAACTACGTCGGGACGGATATTTCAGGATCTCTGCGGGTGGGAAACACTGGCGGAGGTGCTTTCATCACGGGCAGGAATAACGAGATCGGCGGCAATCAACCGGGAATGGGAAATGTCGTCTCGGGCAATGGCGGGCCGTTAAATGAATCCGGTCACTGTTCCGGCAAGGGATTAACGATCAATCAGTTATTTACGGTTGATACGGCCGAACCTCTAACTGATAGCAACATCATTCGCGGAAATTTGGTTGGCACTTCGGCCTCTGGCTTTCAAGCTCTAGGCAATTGTACGACCGGCATCACATCGGAAGGTAACCTCAATACAACGATCGGCTCTATTGTTTCCACAGGAAGAAATACTGTTTCCGGCAATAAACAAGATGCCATCTGGTGCGGTTTTAACACTTCACCCTTTTTTCCAATCAGTGGTGCGTGCTACATAAATGGAAACGACATCGGCACAAATATCAATGGGAGTGCGGCAATTCCAAACAATCAAGAGAACGGCTGTAGCGGCTTTTGCCTTATCACTGATACGGTTTGGGTAACGCCGTCTGGTATTGATTATGCAGTCGTGGGATCGCCGGGCGGCGTGACTCCAAATGGGGCCTGCACAGGTCAATGCAATCTGGTTTCAGGGAATGACGACATATATTTGGGCGGTGGCGGCGTCTATCGTTCAGGGTATGGATTCGCTCTGATAGTCAATAACTACTTGGGCACGGACCGAACCGGGTCATTTGCACTTCCTAATTTCTCGGGCTCGTACTCGTACTATGGGACGACATTTTTCGGTGCCATTTTCGGTGATGGCCAGGGCGGCCTGATTCCCGCCGGTAATCTTGTGTCAGGTAACAAGGCTCTCGGCTTTGGGATGACGGCGATCGATCCGGGCGGCGCATTCAGCATTCAGAACAATACTTTCGGCCTTTCAGCAGACGGCCTGAGTGCGATTCCAAACGGTATCCGGGGAAGTGGGTCGGCGGCAATAAGTTTAATGACGTCTGGTGGTGCATCGGCGAAAATAGGGGGAACAGATCCACTCGAGCGCAATTACATCACCAATGAGGTAAGCACAGACAACAATCAGAATGGTGACGGCATTCGTTTAAATACATCCGGGACGGTAGCCATTTTTGGAAACTGGATCGGCCTCGATAGGCAAGGAAATTCTGCACCCAATAGCGGGAATGGAATTTACGCAGCCGGGCCCGGGCGCGTCTTGATCGGCGGCGGCGGGCAGGGAAGCGAAAATACGATCGCTAACAACGGCCATTCCGGAGTCCTACTCTATCAATATGGCGACCCGAATAGTAATAGCGGACTGAAAACAGAACACATATCGATTCGTCAAAACATCATCAAAAATAACGGCGGTCTCGGCATCGATCTCGTAAATATCAATGCGCCGCCCATAAATGGCGACGGCGTCACTCCTAATGACTGCTTCGACTTAGATGAAGGTGCAAACGGATATCAAAATTTTCCGGATTTATTTGCTCCAGTGATCAATGGCGATGGAACCGTTTCGATTCCGACAACATTTCGTAGCAAACCGGCAAGCCAGTATGTGGTCGATTTTTATCAAAGTCCGGCGGCCGATCCAACTAATTATGGAGAAGGTTCTAATTACATCGGCTCAGTAAACGCGGTGACGGACGGAAACGGATTTGCAGGATTCACATTTAGATCGCCAAATCCCATTATTCCGACGCAAACTGCATTTACGGCGACGGCGACCGACGCATTTGGAAACACCTCCGAATTCTCGTGCGTCGCCGGCGTTTGTACAACCGGTACATTCCAACAGGCCTTGGAACTCGCTCCTGAGGTGGGATGCTCGCAGCCGATCATTGTCACCATCAATTCAGACGAAACCGATGCGAATGCGGCGGACGGAGTTTGTGATGTGGACACTGTCACTCCCGGCTTGCAGTGCAGCCTTCGGGCGGCGATCCAGGAGGCGAATACGCGCATTGGCTTTGATGTGATCACCTTTGATATTCCGGGCGGCGGAGTTCACACGATCTCCCCTATGACAGCGCTTCCATTAATTAACGAAACGGTTTACATAGCTGGAACAACACAGCAGGGTTATATTGATTCGCCGCTAATCGAAATACGCGGGGATGTCGGTAACCTGGATGTCGGTATCGGGATAGCAGCCGACAAAGTAAATATCACAGGGTTGACCGTCAACCGATGCGTCACCGCTGGTATTGCTATTGTGGGGAGCAATAACGTCGTTGAGGCATGCTTTATCGGGTTAAACGCCGATGGCATGACCGCCGAT
>JBKJRA010000138.1:0-3527 GCA_046594975.1 Pyrinomonadaceae bacterium
TGGTTCACAAAGCTCCATGACAAATATCGAACGCCGGTAAATTCGATCTTGTTTGTCGGAGCCGCCACTCTCTTTATGGGTATCGTCGGACTGATTGGCGTCGGCAAACAAGAGGCCTTTCAGTTGCTATGGAACGCATCCGGCGTGTTTTACGCTCTCGCGTATCTTGTGATGTTTGCCATACCGCTGATCGGATTGAAGGCGTCGGGCCGGAAGATACCTGTTTGGCTGAGAATAGCGGCTTTTAGCGGACTTGCGATGACGCTCCTGTACGTCGGTCTCTCGATCGTGCCGATCGTCAAGGTCGAGAGCCAACTCGCATTCGCCCTTAAGATCGGCGGGCTTATTATTATTACAAATCTAATAGGGCTGGGATTTTATCTTGCGGCAAAACGAAAGCGGACCTCGAATCAATGATCCAAGGTCCGCAATGCAAATATAAAGTGCTGGAGGCAGCTGGAATAGAAGACACATTCAAAAGTTACTCTCGTGATGGGAGGCTCTATTCCCTACAAAGTTACTCCGGGGCCATCTTAATGTGGACAGCGGCGGACTTTCCCCTCTTATCGACTTCTATATCAAAGGTTACACGATCGTTCGGATTAAGCGTATTGATACCGGCCGCGTCAAGAGAGCTGATGTGAACAAAGATGTCGGGGCCGCCGCGATCCGGCCTGATGAACCCGTAGCCCTTATCTGCATTAAAATAGATGACGGTACCGGAAATAGGATTAGTTTGGGTATTCGGATTTGGCTTTACTGGACTTTGTGCTACCGGTGTCGGTGCTTGAATCGGCGGCGGCTCTAAACTTTTTGCCTCTGCGCCCCAGCTTTTCCAGACCTTGTTTTGGGTAGCCTTGTCAGCGACGACGGAGCGGACATCGGCCGCCAGGGCCAGGAGTATCTGGCTTTTTGTCTTGCCCACGAGGTCTTTGCGGCCATCCCACTTTTCGCTGATCGCATCAACATTGTCCTCGCTGCTGATGAGGTCCGTGAGCGTGTCTTTAAGTTCGTCAAGCAGTGCTCCGACGCCATCGGCATCAAGCGGCTGTTCCGGCGTTGCTTGCGGCGTAGCCACGCTCTTACATGTGGATGCAATCTGGTCTGCGGCTGCCGCCGACTCGTTCACAGCCCATAAGGGTAACAGTGCGAGCGTGGAGAGAGCGATCAGTATTTTCATAGCAAGCTCCGTTTCGGCGTCAAAGAAAAGTGGTGGAGGCGGCGGGAATCGAACCCGCATCCAAAGGTTGCGACCAGTAAAATCTACACGTTTAGTCAGTTCACTTAATTTTCGCTTTCAAAGAGCAGATGAACCGACAAGACCTCTTCGAAAACTAACCCGGCTAACTTTAACCTCACGCCGCAGGTGGTGGCGTGACGCGAGCCTGAACTGAGTTATGCCTTAACCGGTCGCATCAGGCAGACTTTCGGTAAGACACTTCTGGTTTAGAGTTAACTAAGCAGCAAGAGCTAATTCTTGATTAGCATTTGTTTTGTGTAAAGTTTTTTTAACGAGCTAACCATACAAGCCCGACGTGCATTCAAAGATCTATACAAGCCCCTGTCGAAGCCTGTCGCCCCCACTTTGAGGAACCTAAGTTTACATTATTGAGATGAATATTGGAAGATTTTAGATGCACAAAACGTGTTGCGCGGGGAATTCAAGGCAAAGATCACAATGGTTAAATTACTGTCCGACACCCTTTCAATTTGATTGATCCGTAATTATCTAGATAAAATTTAGACAAAGGTTATAAGTAAAGCGTCCAATATTCAAGAAATTATTTGAACGTCGATTGATCGTGAACCGATAATTCATTATGAAAACGTCTCTTAGCTTGCTCCTTATATTAGTGCTACTCAATTTGACTGCCCCTTCACAAGTTCAAATAACTGTGAACGGCGGTTATGGTGAGGGAGTATATAAGAGATCGCCGCGCGTTATTAATGTTTGGGCAGGGACAAATCCTCCAAATATGGTTTTTGACAGATGGGCCGGAGATACAAGTTTACTTGCTGACATATATGCATGGCACACTAATGTTTCCCTTGGGCAGAGGAACATCACTTTAACGGCAAGCTATAAAGTTGCTCCGAACTGGATTCCCACCTCCGAAACAATTAATGGATCAATATTTAGTTATTATTTTCCAACTAATGTTCGCGGAATAGTATTCCGCTTTCACGGTACGGGCGGGAGCGGATCAACTTTTTTCACCAAAACGGAAGATCGCACAGCCGCAAATGATCTCGTCGCTGCCGGCTTCGCTGTAGTTTCGCTCGATAGCGCGAACCGTGTGGACAAACAATGGTCAACAGCTCAGCCGCCAAACAACCCCGATCTTATTAATGTGCAGACTCTCATAAATCTGTTTATTTCGCGGGGCATGATAACTCCCGTTACGCCAATTTTCACCCTCGGAATGTCTAATGGCGGAGCTTTTTCACCTCGAGCAGCCTACTGGTTAAGCATCTCAGGGGCAAACGTTAAAGGCGCAGCCGTTTACTGCGCTCCGGGCAGCACTTTTACCGGTCAGTCAAACGTGCCGATGATCTGGAGTCTAGCCTTAAACGATGCAACCATCGGAGCAAGTGGTAATCAAGCGGCACTTGTCGGTTACCAAACTTTGATCGGACGCGGTATTCCCGCGCAATATAATGTGAATATTCCGTCGCCAGTTTACCCACAACGCTTTGCTCGAATTCCCGGTCTGACGCTCAGCGATTCGCAGATAATTTACAACAGTCTGAAAAGTAATAACTTTCTAGGTCGCGGCGATTATTTGATTCAAGACCCAAATATCTCAAACGTGCTAAGTGCCATCCCGCCGGCCTATATCAGTTTCCGGGGCGACATTGGTGATCAGTTAAACGTGTGTTTTGCCGCTCATCAATTTTTCAGTGATTTCGACAATAAAGTTCTCGCTTTTTTCAACACCCAAATCCCCTAGAAAAATACAAAAGCCGACTCGCGCAACGAGATCTCCGTACACTTAAGCTCTCCTTGGATGGCTCAAGTTAGGCAGACTTCACATTTGCGATGAGGGTTGGGTATTTGCCGGTCCAGCAGGCGGAGCAGGTTGTGCCGATATCGAGGCCGATGCTATCGAGCATGCCTTCGAGTGAGAGGTAGCCGAGGCTGTCGGCCCCGATGTATTTGCCGACCTCCGCGACGGACATCTGAGCGGCAATGAGATCTTTGCGGTGCGGGGTATCGACGCCGTAGTAGCACGAATGGGCGGTCGGCGGACACGAGATTCGCATGTGGACCTCTTTGGCACCGGCGTCTCTAACCATCTCGACGATCTTTTTCGAGGTCGTGCCGCGGACGATCGAGTCATCGACCAGCACGATTCGGCGGCCGTTTATTAGGTCTTTAATAGGATTGAGCTTGAGCCTTACGCCAAATGAACGGATCGACTGCGACGGCTCGATAAACGTCCGGCCGACGTAATGATTACGGATGATCGCTTGACGAAAATGGATACCGGATTGGCGGGCGTAACCGATGGCGGCGGCAACGCCTG
>JBKJRA010000140.1:0-2700 GCA_046594975.1 Pyrinomonadaceae bacterium
GTCGCTGCGGCGGTGCCCGCTGCGGCACCAAGGATCGATTTTGGACCGATCCTGAGCGCCCCGATCGATGACCCGCCTAGATTTGTCAGCTGGCCCTGATTTCCGATCTGATTTCCAATCTGCAGCAGATCGCTCTTGTTTACCTCATAGATCGCAACTTCCATAACGACCTCTGCACGGTCTTTGTCGAGGGACTGGATAAGTTTGCCGATGAGCTGGATATTCTCCGACGTGTCGCGGATCGTCACGCTGTTTGTAGCATCGTCGGTCAACACAATCGTTCCGCTACGGCCCGGCTGTGCAGGAATGGCGGTTTGGACGACCTTGGCCACATCTTTGGGGCTGGCGTTCGCGAGATAGAAAGTTCGCAAAACAAGCTGCTGAAATTTGACACGTTGAGCCTGCGTCGCGACCATGATGGTTCTCGGGCCGACCTTTTGAAAGAACAGTCCTTCCTGTAAAAATATGTAATCCAATGCCCGTGCGGCAGTTACATTCTTTAACTCAATGTTTACTTTGCGGCCGGTCAATCTCGATTCGGTATCGAAAAGGATGTTGAGATCGAGATCCCTAGCTAACTCTTTGATGATAAATTGCAGATCAACTCCGGCTCCAAACGGAAGGTCACGAAGCTTTTCGAGGCGTTGAGGCAATTGCGGTTCGGTTTGTCCTTTTTGAACTGTAAACGACGTCGGAATGAGCTTTGGATTGCCTTTGCTATCGAGCGTGGTACTCGGAGCAGCATCATTAACGCCTGTCTGGAGCCGCACCATCCGCTCCATTTCCGAATGGGCAAGCTCATTTGTTGGGTCATACGAATATGCTCTCTTAAACGCTGCATAACCACCGATATAATCTTTTTCTGCAGCAGCCATTGTGCCACGTTTCATAAACATCTGCGATGCATTAAACAACGCACGGGCGAGATGCAAGCGGTACTCAGGGTTTTTAGGACTGTCGGTAACCGCCAACGCAAATTCCTCGACAGCTTTATCCCAAGTCTCCGAAGCCTCAAATTTCATCCCTTCGTTAAAATGCTTTTTGCCGTCATTAAATCCGGCCGCCGCAACCGGCGAAAGCATCGAGAAGATGAGCAAAAGTGTTACAAAAAAGCTAACGTATGTTGATCTTTTCATATCGATAAAATGTGATCTCGAAGCAAAATTGGCTGATCTTGTATTGCCGAAACATATACACGCCGCGATCGACGCAAAGTTTCAAAAGAATACTTGCGTAATTTTCGGTTTATTACTGCAATAATGCAACCGCTTTTTAAGGTTAGATGCTAACTCTTGAGCAACTGCCGCCGCAAATAATCAAGAGCAGCCTGGCTAGAACGCCAACGAATAAGGTAACGGTCGCCGGGCAGCACGAATTTGGTTGATTTAACACCGTTTAACCCGGCGTAGCCGATGAAAACAGTCCCGACAGGCTTTTCCTCCGAGCCGCCATCCGGCCCTGCGATACCCGTAATAGAAATTGCGTGATCGGTCCCGGCATAATGACGCATCCCCGACGCCATCGCTTCGGCACATTCGGTTGAGACGGCTCCGTGAGTTTTGAGAATGTCCTCAGACACCCCTAGCGTCCGCATTTTTGCTTCGTTAGAATACGTGACCGCACCTTCCATAAAATACGAGGACGAGCCGGGTGTGTCCGTCAGACGCTGGCTGATCAGGCCGCCGGTACAGCTTTCAGCGACAGCAAGCGTTTGGCCTTTATCCTTTAATAATTCACCGACAACTTCGGCCATAGTCTCGCCATTCATTGCGAAAACGGATTTGCCAAGAGCGGCAGCAAGCTCATTTGCCAGTTTTTCACATGTGCTCTTCGCCTCACTAAACGAATCCGCCCGCGCGGCGATGTGAATTTCGACCTCGCTTTTGTTAAATAAAATAGACGTTTGGACGTTCTCGTAGGACGTATAGATCGGAGCCGCGATCTCGTCAACCGCAGATTCGCCAAGTCCTGATACCCGTAATATCTGACGTTTTACATAGACTTCACCGGCGATGGCTTTGAACTTTTCAAATACGTGATCGGTAAACATCGGCTGATTTTCACGCGGCGGGCCGGGCAAGATCGCGAGTATCTTGCCGTCAGTCTCTAACATCATCCCGACCGCCGATCCGTTTGGATTTGGCAAGATCTCAGCACCGTCAATAACAAACGCCTGCCGCTTATTGATCTCCGGCATCTCGCGTCCCCATTGCCGAAAACGCTCACGCAAATGCACCTCGATGTCGTCGTGATAAACCAATTCACGTCCGACCGCTTTTGCCGTAAATTCGCGAGTAATGTCATCCGCCGTCGGCCCCAAACCACCTGTCGTGATAACAATTTCCGAACGCCGCATCGCATCGCGTACAGCCTCTTCAAGCCGCTCCCCGTCATCACCGACAATGGTCTTGAGCATCACCTCAATACCTATATCGTTGAGCTTTTCCGTGAGCCACAGGCTATTCGTGTCGGTCTTATCCGGCGTCAAAAGCTCAGAACCAATAGCAATAATTTCAGCTGATAACATACTTTTTTGCCCACGAAACACGCGAAATATGCGAAAAAAGAATTCTGATTTCTATTTCGCGTCTTTTCGCGTAATTCGCGGGCAAACTCCTATTTCATTGAATTCAAATAATCCCGAACGAGTTTCATATCTTCCCAAACCTCACGTTTTTTGTGCGGGTCGCGGAGCAGATA
>JBKJRA010000202.1:0-5154 GCA_046594975.1 Pyrinomonadaceae bacterium
TTTCAAAACTTCACCGCCGAACAAAACCAGCGCAAGCACTGAAAGCAGTACAAGCCCCGACGTAATGATCGTTCTCGAAAGCGTCTGATTGATCGAATCGTTAGTGATCTTGAACAGAGAATCAGTACGATTTACAGACAAATTCTCTCGCACCCGGTCAAAGATAACGATCGAGTCGTTAACCGAAAATCCGACGATCGTCAGAATCGCAGCGATAACCGTAAGGTTGATTTCCCACTGAAACACGGAAAAGAATGCCAGAACCATCAACACATCGTGAAACACAGCGATAACGGCTCCGGCGGCATAAGTCCAGTCATAACGAAAGGCTATGAATAAAAGAATACCTATCAACCCAAAGAGCGTTGCCGTTACAGCCTGATTACGTAATTTCGATCCGGCGATAGCTCCGACTGAATCAGTTCCGACGATCTTATAAGCGGCATCAGGCGCAGTATCGAGAGTTGCTTCCCCCTCTGCCTCTTTGCCAAAAGTGTCGAGAGCTTTTTTGACAGTTCCGCGTCCCTGTTCAACCTGAGCCTTTAATGTGTCTGGGTTTGCCGGAGCATCAGCGACTGCCGGAGCAACGACCGTTCCACTAGCGTTTTCAACAAGTGGAATCTTGATCAAAACTTCGTCCGGCTTGTCTGTAGATGCCTGAATGACTGGATCGGCAACACCTGCAGTGTGCAGGGCGTTACGCAGTTCGTCATCGCTCGGTCGCTGGCCCTTGAACTTGGCAACGATGACTGTGCCGCCCTTAAAGTCAACGCCGAGGTTAAACGCTTCGGTGCCGCCGGGGGTGTACTGGCGTCCAATCGTGGACACAAGGCCTGCCAGCATTATGAAAATGGAGAAGGCAATGAAAACCTTACGCTTTCCAAGCCAATCGATATGAATATTCTGAAACAAATTAAACATCTTTCTAATTCAAAAAAACTAAATACTAAGCGTTGCTTTATTCGGGTTGCCGTTCAATTCCCACTTGAAGATCGTTCGCGATACGAATACAGCAGTAAATAGATTGATAAGCAATCCGAGTATCAGGGTAACAGCAAATCCTTTGATCGGGCCAGATCCGGTCACATACAAGATCACAGACGAAATGATAGTCGTGATATGTGTATCAATGATCGTTACAAACGCACGATCAAACCCGAGGCTGATAGATTCGGCGACCGAAAACCCGAGGCGAATTTCCTCACGAATACGTTCAAAAATAAGCACATTCGAGTCAACCGCCATACCTATTCCGAGGATCAGGCCGGCAATTCCCGGCAGCGTTAACGTCGAGCCAAATACAATTAGAGCTGCAATCGTCAAGATCATATTCAACGTCAAGGCAACTACGGCGTTAACCCCGGAACCGCGATAATAAAAGAGCATGAACAATACAACCATCACCAGTCCGCCTATCGATGCAGTAACACCCGCTCTGATCGAATCAGCTCCGAGGCTTGGCCCCACGGTTCTTTCTTCGAGATATTCGATCTGAGCAGGCAGTGCACCTGATTTCAGGGTCAACGCAAGATCGTCGGCCTGAGCCTTGGTAAATTTGCCTGAGATCTCACCGGAGTCAAAGATCTGTGATTTTATATAAGCTGCCGACTTGACCTCATTATCAAGCACAACGCCCATGAAATTATTAATATTCTTTCCCGTCCAATCACCAAATTTCTGTGCTCCAGATGGCTTGAACGAAAATGAGATCTGAAAATCAGCGGCTCCGCCTTTGCCTTGGATAGCCGATGCGTCTCTCAATTCGGTCCCATCAACGACAGCGGGAAACTCAACGACGACAAATTCATTGGGCTTTTTGTCTTCAGGTTTAGCGTCTGTTTTTGCTGCTTCATCGCGCTCGACAAAAGGCAGGACCTTGCGGGTGTCTGATTCTTTTCCGCCGATCGACTGCAAAGCAGCCTCTTTGGTCGGGTATTTCTGTAGGGGGCCAGGGCTCGGCGGACTGACGATCTTCATCAACTGGAGTTGCGATGTCTTACCGACGAGATCTTTTACACGCTCAGGATTTTCAACACCCGGCATCTGCAAAAGGATCTGCCCCGAATCGGCAGCACCCTGACGCTGCAATGTCGGTTCTTTTACGCCAAACGCATTAATGCGGCTCTCAATGATCTTCAGAGCCTGATCCGTCGCCTGTTCTTTCAGACGTCCCTGTGCTTGTCCCGGCAGCGACCAGATGATCGAATTTCCTGATGAGGACTGCGTCCAAGCTGTAAAATCCACCTTTTTCTTGACCGCGTCGATAATCGCCTGGAACTTAGTCGAATCTGTCGTGTTGAGCGTTACCTGATAATTGCCGTTTTCAGCGATGGCCGAAGCATCGGTAACAGGCAGCGGAGCACCAGCGTCATCTTTGGCTTCCTTGGCAGCTTGAAGAGCAGCGGTCTCGTTATTCGTCGTAAGACTCTTGAGATACTCTTCTGTCTTAACGCGCATTACGAGATGCGAGCCGCCCTTGAGATCGAGGCCGAGGTTGATGTTGCTCGCGAGGTTGGCCTTAATGCCCGTCCAAGTAAAATCACTCCCCGTAGGCGTGTGCCTAGGGCCAAAAACGAGATAAATGCCAACGAGTGTAATGACGACTATGATCGCCGTTCTGATTAGTAAACCGGTATTCTTCATTGCTATCTAAATGCCAAAAAAACTTTTATGCTCCGGCTTCGGGCTTTTTGCCGACAACCGCACTTTTACCTATCTCTAAAAATGATTTATCTGCACTAATGATGATGTAGCTGGTCTCTCGGACCTCTTTGATCTTACCGATGATGCCGCCATTAGTGACGACTTCGTCATTTATCTTTAACTGCGAGATCATATCTGCGAGCTGCTGTTTTTGCTTTTTTTGCGGCAGGATCACGAGAAAATAAAAAATGCCAAAGATAAAAACGAAAGGCAGAATCGTCCAGATCAAACTGCTGCCGCCCGCAGGCGCATCTTCGAACAGAAATAAGTAGTTAATCATTGTAAATTATCCCGAAAGACAAAAAGGTCATAATATACATTTACAGAGGCTTTATCAAACGCTGTTACGCATCGCTTGCCTTCAGCTTGTCTAAAAACTCTTTTCTGAACAGTTGGAACGTCCCCGCGTGAATCGCTTCCTTTGCCTTTCTCATAGTTTCTATAAAGAATGCGACGTTATGATGCGAGATCATTATCGAGGCATTCATCTCGCCCGCCTGATACAAATGACGCAAGTAACCTAATGAATACCTTCGGCACACGGAGCACGAACACTCTGGGTCTAGTGGCCTGTCATCCAATGCAAATCTCGCATTACGAATGTTGAGCTTTCCATGCGAAGTAAAAGCACTTCCCGTTCGTCCGTTTCTCGTCGGTATGACGCAATCAAACATATCCACGCCGCAATTGACCGCTTCTATCAGGTCTTCGGGTGTGCCGACGCCCATCAAATATCGCGGGGCGTCAGTAGGCATTTTCGGTGCAAGAAAATCAAGTACTTCATACATCACTGATTTTTCTTCGCCGACGCTCAACCCGCCGATCGCGTAGCCGTCAAAGCCAATTTCCGTAGTCCGCTCTAGGCTATCTTTTCTAAGGTCAAGGTGTCCGGCTCCTTGGACGATCCCGAATAACGCCTGATGACCGTTTGGAGTTCCGTCTTTAGACGGCAATTTGCTATTATCCGAGAGCCCCGAAATTTGGTCAGGCCGCCTAAAGGCAGAACTTCGAGCGCTTTTCTGCAATTCATCAAACTTAGTTTTCGAACGCAAAGCCCAACGGGCAGTGAGTTCAAGACTTGCCTTAATCGCATCATATCCTGCATCACCCGGCGGGCATTCGTCGAAGACCATCACTATTTCAGAACCAAGAGATGCCTGCATTTCCATCGATACTTCGGGTGATAGAAAATGCTTACTACCGTCGAGGTGCGAGCGAAACTCCACTCCGTCTTCGTTCAGCTTTCGCAAATCAGTCAATGAAAATACCTGAAAGCCGCCCGAATCGGTCAAAAACGATCGGTTCCACGATGTAAATTTATGTAGTCCGCCAAATTGCTTAATTGCTTCGATGCCCGGGCGCAGAAAAAGATGGTATGTGTTGCCGAGAATTATCCGCGCGTCGATCTCGTCTTCGAGCCACTCAAATCGAATTCCTTTAAGTGCTCCCTGCGTGCCGACAGGCATGAATACAGGCGTTTCGATATTCGAACGCCTTGTTTTAAGTGTTCCCGCCCTTGCATCGCCGTCACGTGCAGTTACTGTCCAGTCAATCGGCTTATCCATCTTTTAGACTTCAGTTATTTACGTCTGCCGATCAAAGCCCAGATATCCTCAGCACCGATCGCGGTTTCGGAGATGAACTTAGCATTCTTATCAACCATAATTGCGGACGGTGAACCGAATACCCCAAATTGGGTTGCGATGTTAAAACTTTTATCGAGAATTATTGGTGACTTGAGGCCAAGTGCCTGATGGTCATGTGCCCCTCCATCGGAAAATACGATGAGGTTAGGATCGTCCGGTCCCTTGGTTGTATCCCATTCCTTAAGATCCTCCATCATCTCTACACAGTGATGGCAGGTTGGGCTCCAAAAAGCTACAAGCGTCGGTTTTCCCTTAAAATCAGCAAGGCCAAAGCGGCTGCCGCCAAGAGTAAGCATCGAAACATCAGGCACACTCTTGCCAATCATTATCGGCACCTGCACCACAAAATTGGCATCAGTAAAATATGTATATTCATCCACATCAACAGCGGATTCCAATTTGCCCACAAGATCACGAATGCCAATATCGCCAGGTCCTGTGAAGCTTGCAATGCGGCCGTTTACGTTCATCAACACCGCCATCGGCGTCCATTTAGCACGGAAAAGTTTTGCGACTTCGTCACTCTGCTGAAGCAAGATCTGCTTCGATACATCGGTGCCAAATTTCGCCAGATTATCCTCGACGTCACCATTACTGATAAAGACAAAATTGATCTCGTTGGCAAACTCTTTTTGCCACTCATCAAATTTCGGCAGCAATGCCCGGCAAGGGTTACACGTCGGGCTAACAAATATGAATACGACGGGTTTTGCATCAGAACGGATCTGCTCCAAAGTTACGATATTGCCGTCAATGTCCGGAAGTTTGAAATCAGGCACCAGAGCACCGATGGGGAGACCTTCTC
>JBKJRA010000251.1:0-2828 GCA_046594975.1 Pyrinomonadaceae bacterium
AACAAAGGCTCTTTTTCTGCAACTAAAAAGGCGGCTCGGATCATCATAAAATCGGCATCAAACATACAGAAAATAATATCGCTATTATTAATCGGTTTGATGTCATTTACCCGGCTGGAGCACCCTCCTTTCAGCCGGGCTTTTTAGTGTCTGATCTTGTGCAATAGCTTTTCGATCTGTAAGGTGTGCCGTCTTTCGTGTCCGCCTATCAAGACCAGCCATTCTGTCGCCGTCAGGTCGCCGAAATACGGATGCGGAAACTTAAGAGTCGCCATATCGTAGGTTTCAAGATCGACACGTAACGCCGCTAAAGTATTTATATTCGTCGTAAGCTGCCCAAGAGTATCAGCGATAGAAACATTGCCGGTAGGTTGGACACGCTCGGGGGCCTCGAGCTTCGCGTCGGCTGACGCCGCCCATTTGGCCACAGTTTCGTCTGAAACTCCGATGTTTCCGTTAGATAAATTGCCGTCGGCCTTAGCAGCTCCGACCAACCTTGCACACAGATGCGTAATATTCTGCTCTACAATGCTCACGTGCTCGACCAACTGCCGGACCGTCCATTTTTCACCGTCGGGTAAAGCTGTGGCTTCAGCGTCAGTGACGTTTGCGAGGCAAGCGAGAAATCCTTCGCGGATCATTGCGTTTGCCGAGTAAATATCGGCGATCGTTTCGTATTTCATATTTTATTTTACGGGTCCGGCGGCCTGAGCCGTGAGTGCGAGGCGGTGCCAGCGGGCAAAACTCATCACACTGTCAGCTTCGTTTTTCATACGGCGGATATAGGCTGTTTTGAGGTAGAGCAGATCATCAGCCGTCCATGCCAGTTCGACGATCGGGTTGAATGAAACCAGCAATTTCTCGTCCGGCAGCGTTGATAAAGGCTGATCCGGAGCCGTATTTGCAGGAGTATTCGAATTAGGGTCGGCATTCGACGCCTGAAACTGCCGCTGCTGATCACGATCATAGATCTGTGATGAGATAAGGAGTTGATTGCGAAGCGGTATCGCTGCTTGTGTCGGGTTTGTGCCGTTAGCGTCGTATAGCCGTATCTGATTGCCAAACGCAGCCGCGACCTTTACCGAATCGGGCGACCATACGGGCCGCACGGCGGTCAGATTGTCATCGAGGCGGCGTTCGCGGCCGTTCTTTTCGATTATCCTGGGCCGTCCCTGCGGTATCATGGTCTCGCCTTTACCGGCGGCAAGTATCTCGCCGTATCTCCACTCGCGGGAGGTTGTGGCAAGAGCAGCAAGCATTGTGCTGTCCGGCGACCAAGTGTAATAAAAATAGATCAGGCCTTCATTTTCAGTTATCGGCCTGACGTTGTTGCCCTCAGCTCCGCACGTGTATATCTGCTCACTGCGAAATGTGAGAATTCCGGTTGGCGAGGGAGGCGTCGGAGCCTGAGCTGGAGTCGCAATTGGCGTCTCGGTATTAGTTTCCGGGGCGGAATTTGTGTTGCTGTTTGCAGGACTTTGTGTATTCGTGGCGGTGTTTGCGCCCGCCGGGGAAGTTGTCGGAACTGCACCCGGAATTAAGGCTTGTCCTGCTCGGGTCATGGCGACAAACGCCAAGGTGCCGGAATCAGGCGACCACACAATTGTGTCAGGAAAATGAACTGCCATCGCATCCGAGGTGAGCTTTTTTAATAGCTTTCCGTCCGCCGTATATATATCGAGGCGAAACTCTGCCTGCATATCGGTCAAGCGGTGATATATTGCGACGACGCGCTTTTTGTCCGGTGACGTGAGTGTGCGGTCGAGCATTTCCTGCGTTCGATTAGCGTCAAAATCAGACTGGACGGCTGTGTTTCTGTCCTCAGCAGTTTTTGCAGCGTCGAGCGTCGGGGCCGGAACGTCGCCCTCGTATCTAAAATTGAGACGAACCGCAGGCATATCACGCAGTGCGGTAGCAGCGGCGGACTTTGGCTGAAAAATATTATTTTGACAGCCGGAGATGAGCAGAACACTGCCGATCAGACCCAAGCTTAAAGATCTCAATAAACGCATAAAACTATAGATCGGCATTCAAATAATCATAATACAGCTTTTTCTGAGCATCGGTTGCGTTCGGTAACACCGCAAAGTTATAGCTCTTTCGCGGGTCGCTGCCGAGCGTTACGGTGATCTCACGGATCACGTCAAACCGAAAGACAGTAAATTTAACGTTGTCGCCGGGTTTCTTTTCGAAAAGGTAATTTTGAATAAATGTTCGAGGTATTCGATCCGCGCCAACAGGGACGGTCTGGTTTGCCCGGTGGCCATCAATGGCGACGATCTGATCACCGGTATTCAATCCGTATTCATACGCCGGTGTTCCGGCAGGTAACGACTTAATATTGAGGCGGCCATTGTCTTCAACCGTGTCGGCTCCGAGATATGCAGTGTCCGCTCCGTCTTTCACGGCCAACTTAAGCCCCAGCACATTTACGATAGAGTTGTAGTCAATATCAGCGGTACCCCGAACATATTTTGAAAAGAAATCGTCCAGGTTTTTACCAGCCATCATTTCCGCAGTTTTCTGGAAATCTTCGGGCGTGAAATTCTTATTTTTTTTGAAAAATTCAGTGTACAGATATCGCATCACATCGTCCTCTGACTTAGCTCCGTTCGAAGCACCGCGGATCGTGATATCGAGCATCATATTAACGATCTCGCCCTTGTCGTAATAGGAGATCTGATTGTTTACAGCATTTTCGTCAGGGCGATAATACTTGATCCATGCGTCAAAGCTTGAGTTTTCGAGACTTTGCTCAAAACGGCCGGGACGTTCCTGAAGGGCTTTGATAGCCTTAGCTTTATCTTTCAAAAAATCCTTGTCAGTCA
>JBKJRA010000034.1:0-5828 GCA_046594975.1 Pyrinomonadaceae bacterium
GTATCGACACGACCCGGCCCGAATCCAAGATAATCGTCGATTGGTTGATAAACGCCGCCCCCTACGATCCGCAACCGCATTACGCCGCAGCTTTTTTGTACGAAGCGACCTTTGACCCGGACGACCTGACGCGTTCCCTGTCCGAGTATGAGACCGCAACAGCACTCTCGCCGAATAATTATGTGTGGTGGCTAAATCTGGGCAAGGCACGCGACCGTAGCGGTGATGAGAGTGGGGCAGAATCCGCATTTCGAAAGTCGCTCGAACTCGCCCCAACCTACGCCGCAGTCCAATGGGCTTATGGCAACTCGCTAATTCGACACGGCAAAACTGACGAAGGCTTTACCCTATTGGCAAAGGCTGCTGCCGCCGACCCCCAATATTCCGGTCCCGCTGCATCTATCGCGATGCAATTATTTGACGGCAATATCAGCGAGGTGAGGCGGGCACTTGGCGATTCGCCGGATACAAATGTCGCCATAGCCAATAATCTTGTAAACCAAAAACTTTATAATGAGGCGTGCGAAGCATGGTCAAAACTTGCCCCTGACGACAAGCGAACAAAATATAAGGAAACCGGTCAGCGGCTTCAAACGCTCTTCACCGATGCCAAAAACTTTCGGCTTGCGGCTCTTATCAAAGGCGACCTTTTGACCGATGGTGGTGAAAGGCCCGTCATTGGCCAGATCAGCAACGGCGGATTTGAAAGCGGCGTTAAGCTCCGGGATGCAGGCATATTCGAATGGCAGATCAGCGAGGGATCCGATCCTCAAGTCGGCCTTAGCGAAGGCATCAAGCGTTCAGGGAATTACAGTTTTTGGATGACGTTTAATACTTTCGAAGCCGCGTCTTTTCGTAGTGTTTCTCAAATAGTGGCTGTAGTGCCCGGTGCAGCATACGAATTTACCGTCATGTATCGGGCCGACTTAAAAACCAAGGCGGCGTTCAGATGGGAGATCGCCGATGCCTCGACCTCCGTAAAGATCGCCGCGACAGAGCCCCTCGCACTCGCCGGAGATTGGACCACGCTTAAGGTAAACTTTACTGCTCCGGCAAATAGCGACGGCATTTTCATCCGATTTGTCCGCGAAGGCTGCGGCAGCGGAGCCTGTCCGGTTACAGGCAAAGTCTCATTTGACGATCTATCTCTCAAGCAATTTTAATGACCGAAGATAAAAAACAGTTGGTAGGGATCGAAGACGTGATGATCGGCACTAAGTCGTCACGTCTTAGCTCGGTCATCTTTTTTCTGTTGTGTTTCGTTCCGGTATTTTCGACCATCCTGTATGGCGCCGTCGATAGCATGACGTGGATCTTTATCTCACTGTTTTGGTCAGCAATCGTTTTATTGTGGCTTGCCGAGGCATGGCGTGCGAAAGGTCTGATTTTCAACCCGAGTTCGCTGCAGCTGCCTATTATTGGGTTGATAGTGGTGGGGCTCGTCCAGCTATTACCACTCGGCCCGGGCTTATCCGGCGATCTGCTCAATGTTCCATATTCCCATTCACTGACGCTTGACCCGCTTGCGACCAGATTTTTTCTGATGCATCTAGTCGTTTATGTCGTCTTTTTTGCCGCTTGTCTGACGTTTATCAACACCGAAACGCGGCTAAAAAAGGTCTTATTGCTCGTGATAATTTTCGGCTCTGTTATGGCGTTTCTGGGCATCCTACAGCGGCTTGCCTACCCGGAGTCGATATACGGACTGCGAACCCCGACGCAAGCTATCCCTTTTGGCCCGTTTGTTAACCAACACCATTTTGCGTCATTGATGCAGATGACGGGCGGTGTCGCGTTTGCTTTCCTTTTTGGCAAAAAAACCGGCAACGATAAAAAAGTGCTGCTTGCGATTGCACTTGTAATAATGAGTGTCGCGGCTCTCATGACAGGCTCACGCGGGGGCTTGCTTGGATTGATCTCTGTCTTTACGTTTGTCGCATTGCTCAATTTTGTTACGCGCAGCAGATCTTATCAAAACACCTCAGAGCAGCCAAGTAATATTAAACGAACGGTACTGCTAGTTGGCGGCGGTGCGGTTGTCATCATATTGATGGTTTTTCTGGTGCTGTTTCTCGGAGGCAATGATTCGCTAATTCGCGGGGTTGGGTTATCAGAAACCACAGCGACTGACTTTTCAACCGGCCGTACTCATTTTTGGTCAGTCGCCATCAAGATATTTTTCGAACACCCGATACTCGGGGCGGGTCTCGAGGCTTTCGGGGTCGCATATACAAAACACGATACATGGAACGGCATCTTTCGCGTCGAGCAGGCACACAATGAATACCTGCAAATGCTCGCAGACGCAGGCATTGCCGGATTTGCCTGTTTGGGTGGATTTATTTATCTTTTATTCAAAAAGGGTTTGGGAACTATCACAAATGCCGAAAATAGCTTTCGACGTAATGCCGCGATCGGTTCGTTGGCAGGTTGTTTCGGCATCTTGATCCACAGCTTTTTTGATTTTCCGCTGCGAACGCCGTCAAACGCTTTTGTCTTTCTGCTGCTCGCTGCTATTGCGACCGTCTCGATCAAAATGACAAGTGACGGAGAGGCCCCGCGACGCAAGCGTCGGTCTAACGCACCTTGATCGCGACAACTTTGCTGCCGCACGGCATTTCAAATTTTATCTGATAAAGGCCCGCCTTAGAACTTATCGAACGCACGACAAATATTGCCCGTGATTTAACTACGGCGATCAATTCACGCCGAATGCTGACATCTGTCGGGCTCGATGTCGTTGCGGTCATTCCGGTCAATTCGCTGTCACCCTCGATACCGATGATCAACGCGAGATCACCGCCGCTATTTTCAAGAGTCAGGCTATCTTCGCTCGCCGTTATCGTGCAGGGCTTGACCTCTGCCGCATCAGCAGGTTTTGCATCGGATGATGGGATCGTAATTACGACAGGCGGAAACAATTCCTTAGGCTTCTCATCACTCACCTTTGTTGCCTCCGGCGTCGGAGTAGGCGTAGGCTCAGGCTTTGTTTCTGTCGTCGTTTCAGTCTTTATTTCTGACGGCGTAGGCATCGGTTCGGTCTTAACCTCCGGCGTCGTTGTTAATTCTGTTTTTAGTGCGACAGTTTCAGCGACAACGGGAGGCGTTGGATCTGCCCCGATCTTGAGATCAAGCCCCTCCGTATTTCCGTTGATCTTTTTGTACAGACCGGCGATCATATTGTAGCGAAATGCATTCGGCCCACTACTCTTGTAGCATTTGATATATGCGTCTAGAGCTTCGGCATCTTTGCCCGCGAGGATCAGTGCCGAACCGAGCCGCCACATACTAGTTCGCCACCACGCACTATCGACAGGCAGAACGCCGACCGCACGTTTCAGCCTAACAACTGACTCGGTCGGGTTGTCCATCTCGTAGAGCGCCCAGCCATTAAGATCTTCGATCCGACCGCGAATTATCGCCGCGAGGGTCAGCCGCTCGACATTAGGCACCACAATATACTCCCCTTTTGCCGCAGCGATCGCACGGCTTTCGTACAATTCGCTTGCCATTACTGCGATAGATGCATTTGGAACAGAAAGTCCCGCATCGACGTTGCCGGTAGCAGCTTTTGTAATTTCCACCACCTTAGCGAGTGCCATTTTTTTATCCAATAGCAGGCTCGCCGCATAGATCTGACGATGGATCTTCATCTTATCGTCTCCACTCACAAATTCATCTACCGCTTTTGCTATCGCTACGGCATTGGGCTCAGCCGCATCGAGATCCTGTTTGAGATCGAGCAGTGCGATCAATTTGGCGGCATTGTCTGGATCGTCGGCCGCAGTCGGAGCAAAAATGCTCGCCCTTCGTTCAAATCCGACCAGTTCGGTAAAATATTTAGATTCGCGAACGATCCGTCCACCTAGCTTTGTCTGAACGACGCCGTCTTTGACCGTAAAGCTTTTTGAAAGTTCCTCGCCCGCCTCACGGTAATATCCAGCCGCGACCCGTACCGATGCGATCTCGTATTCGAGTGTTGGAAAATTGCCGTATTGCCGTGCGGCGATCAATGCTTTCTCGGCGGCAGCTAGATCTTTTTGAATCAATAATCCGCGGGCGAGGGCGATGTGTGACCAGATAAAACGCGGATCGACTGCAATAGCTTTTTGGGCCAATTCGACGGCTTTGCCGCCGTCGCCACTGACTGCATACCAATACGCCGCACTCGCCAAAAGGATCACATTTCCACCAGCCGTTTCGAGAGATCTTGCCATCTCAGTCTCGGCTTCAGCTTTCTTACCGGCGTCAAAAAGCGATAGCACAAGCCCGGTCTGCGCCGGTATATTGTCCGCTTCTTTAACTAATATCTCGCGATATAGCGTCACTGCTTCGTCCGACTTTCCGAGGGAACGCTTCATTTCGGCAAGTCCACGTCTCGCCGGCAGCGAATCCGGCGCTAATTCCAGCGCCTTTGCAAATGCAGCCGCAGACTCGTCCAAATTAAAATCGATTCGGTTTGCAAGGCCAAGTGTAAGGTATGCATCCGATGAATTTGGCTCAAGGACGATGGCTTTTTCGGTGATGCGTTTTGCCTCGGTTCCATTTTCCACGCTCATGTAAAACGCCGCTATATTGAGTATTTGTCCGGCGTTCGTATCGACGCGCTCCTCGATGATCTTTGCGATCTCTATCGACTCGTCACGGGCACCACGAAAATAAAGGTTTGCAGGAATTTTCGACAATATATCCACAAAGAGTTGATCCGGAACAGGTTTAGGTGATTCCGCAGCAGCCAGCTTATATAACGCCGCCGCTCCGTCAATGTTTTTAGCCGCGAGCAAGTCATTTCCCATTTGACCGCGAGTCAGAGCGATCAATGCAAGTGCATCCGGCTTTCTAGCTGATTTAGGGAAAGTCGAATTAAATTTTTGTATAGCCGCGATACGACCCGGCGCGTCCTCAACGGTCGCGGCTCTATCCCACTCAGCTTTTTCATCCGGTTTCTTTTGCGGCGTGACAGATGGTTTTGGCTTTGTCCCGGAGGGTTTTGTTGCAGATGGTTTTGTTGGTGTCGATTTAGGCTTTGGTTTCTGGGAAAAGCCCGCGATTGATAGCAGTCCGAGTAGAAAAATTATCGTCAGAGATTTCATAAAATAAACACTTTTACGCTATGGTAGTTTGAAAATAGTACCACGAAATTGCCTTTTCCCTTCGCCCGCCGTATCCTCGCTTTATGACCGAGCTCGACCACATTTGGTCGCAAATGCTAGATAACGCCGCATCTGCGGCAGACGAAACCGACCGTAAACACGTCGCCGAATATCTGCGTCTCAAGGCGACCAACGACGCTATCCGCGAACTCGGCGTCCGGTGGCTATTCAATACCGTGATCGAGATCGCCGGCCCCGCTATGGTCGGACATCATCCCGTTACCGTCGAGCGCGAGGACCCGCACAGTTTTGTTCGCGGCACTTCAAAAATGGTCGGCTCGCGTCTCTTTATCCGTCAAGGAGTGAGATGTCTCACCGTCGAAGCGGGTTGGGCGCGAATTCCATCCGACGGCATTATGCAAAAAGGTGCCCTCGCCTACGCACACATATCCCATTTTGGTATGCGTGAATTAGCTGTCGAGATCCGCCTCGTTCACGGCGAAGACCTGCCTCAATGGCTCAATGAAACCGGCGAGGCCATCGACCTTCGCAGTCTATCACGCCATTTCGACATATTTCTCGGCATATAAATGACTGATTCTTTAGTTTTGTAATCTGGCATACCTAGGGTAAAATAATAAGTTATCTTAGGTATGCCAGATTACAAAACTAAAGAATCAGTCATTTATATGCCGAGAAATATGTCGAAATGGCGTGATAGACTGCGAAGGTCGA
>JBKJRA010000109.1:0-9554 GCA_046594975.1 Pyrinomonadaceae bacterium
ACCGGTGATAAATCAAAGGATACGTTCCTGAAAGAACTCACCAAGGTGATGAATAGCCTTGGTGAGTTCTTTCAGGAACGTATCCTTTGATTTATCACCGGTCACACCGCGCCAAGCCGTGACGTCATTTGACGACGCGAGGTTAGCGGTCAGCCACGATCTGGCTTCGTCCACGCTCCGCGACGTGCGGATCAGCGGGATGATGTAGTCAAGAGCGTCGATGGCTTTGTTGAGGCCCTCCAAGATATGTGCACGAGCCTGTGCCTTTCGCAAATCAAACTCCGTGCGGCGGCGAACCACCTCACGGCGAAACTCGATAAACGCCTCAAGCATCTGCTTGAGATTCAAGACCTTAGGCTGGCCGTCAACGATCGCGATGCTGATGATGCCAAACGAGGTCTGCATCGCCGTCAGCTTGTACATCTTGTTAAGCACGACCTGCGGCACGGCGTCGCGTTTTAATTCGATGACGATGCGCATACCTTCGCGGTTTGATTCGTCGCGGATCTCCGAGATGCCGTCAAGCCGTTTTTCGTGAACAAGCTCGGCAAATTTTTCGATGAGACGCGCCTTGTTGACCTGATACGGCAGCTCGGTGATGACGACTGCGTCTTTTACACGGTCGCCGCGTCCGACCTGATCGATGCCCGCACGCGCACGCACCTGAATGATGCCGCGGCCTGTCCGGTATGCCCGATGGATCTCTTCGCGGCCGTAGATAAATCCGGCCGTCGGAAAATCGGGACCGGGGACGATCTGTATCAACTGGTCGATCGACGTTTCAGGGTCTTTGAGAAGTGTTGTAGTCGCGTCGATGATCTCCGTCAGATTATGCGGCGGGATCTTCGTCGCCATACCGACGGCAATTCCCTCTGAGCCATTAACGAGCAGCAGCGGCACGCGGGTCGGCATGACCTTAGGCTCGGAAAGCGATTCGTCGTAATTAGGCTGAAAATCGACAGTCTCCTTTTCGATGTCGGCAAGTATCTCGTTAGATATCTTTGCCAGACGGACCTCGGTGTAACGCATCGCGGCGGGATTGTCGCCATCGATCGAACCGAAATTTCCCTGACCATCAACCAACATGTAACGCATCGAAAAATCCTGCGCCATTCGTACGACCGTGTCATATACAGCCGTGTCACCGTGCGGGTGATATTTACCGATGGTGTCGCCAACAACACGCGCCGATTTTTTATACGGCTTGTTAAACGTGTTGCCAAGCTCGTGCATCGCCCACAACACGCGGCGGTGAACGGGCTTCAGGCCGTCACGCACATCCGGCAAGGCACGGCCGATGATGACGGACATTGCGTAGTCGAGATACGACCTGCGCATCTCGTCTTCGATATTGATCTGGTTGCGTTCAAGTAGTGAATCCATTATGTAAACTATTCTTCTTTTAGAGTCTGAAAAAAGGCGTGAGTTATCGTTTATTCTGGAATAAACCGCGTCTTAACTATTTTTATATTATACAGGCAATAAGCCTGCATCGCAACTCGCAAAACTTCCCGCTTCGCCCCGATTTCACAGTAGTTTTAGCCAAAATAATGTTGACTTCCGAAACACTGCAAGCACGTGCGATAACTCCGGCCAAACCGGAGCCTGTCGTCGTAAAAGAGAACAGACGAATTCAAAGAATTTCGCTGCCTCTGCCGGTGCGCGTCGAGGTCAAGTTTGACGCTAATCTGAACTGGAACGAGATCACGCGGCTAAATGATGTCTCTGCTTTTGGGGCAGGGTTTATGCTCAAACGCCCCATCAAACGCGGCCGTCTCGTGCTGATGACAGTTCCGATGCCAAGGCAGCTTAGATCTTTCGATTACGGCGAACCGCAATACAAGATCTGGGGACTTGTCCGACGCTGTATTTCCGTAGGACGCAGCTACGAAGCCCCGGAATACTCGATAGGCGTCGCATTTACCGGTAAAAAACCGCCCGATGGTTATTTAGAACACCCGGCTCGACTCTACGAAACCCGGCAACGCGACGAAGAAGGCGGCGGCTTTTGGACACTCTGCGAGGCAGATACGCGTGCCGACGACAGCCATCTGCCAACAGACCTGCGTAAACAGACGCGATATTTCATTCCCGAGGCACTAAAGCTCGAACAAGTTGACGAAGCCGGAAACGTCCTGTTTTCAGAGGTTACAGTCACCGAAAACGTCAGTCTCGGCGGAGCTGCGGTCTTTACTACCATGACCGCTGCGGCCGGAACATTTCTTCGTGTAACCAGCGACAGGTTTAATGTCAACATACTCTCAGTCGTTCGCGGATCGCGTGTCGGGCCCGATGGTGTCACCCGATTGCACCTCGAATTTATTGATAGATTTTTTCCGCTCGAAGGTATAGAATAGTTATACGGCATCACGCCGTAGCACGATCTATCCGAATCAATCCACCCCCTCCCCGATTTACAAATGAATACCTTAGAAAGCAATACCGCACTAGATAATAGAAATGCGCAACGCGCACCTTCGCAGCTAAGAACCATCGTTCAAGTAAAAGAAGGCGACGGCGTGGCTTGGAAAGAAGTGACTGACGTGACCACCGTGTCGAAAAACGGAGCAGGGTTTACATTGCCGCGAAAATGTCACACAGGTCGCCTCGTAATGCTTGTCATGCCGATGCCGCCCGAGTTGAGGGTTTACGACCAACAGGCCGAAGTGTATCCGATCGTCGGCCTCGTTCAATACAGCAATCCTGTAACGATCGACAATGTGACGGCATTTCAGACCGGTGTCGCTTTCATAGGAAAACAGATACCTGATAGCTATAAAACAAACCCCGAACAGTGCTACATGATCTCGGGCGTTGCCGACGACGGACTCTGGAAAATTATCGAGTCCGGTTCGCAATACAAAAAACGCAAGGATCAGAGATTTTGGATACCGGTCGAGGTCACCATTTCGTTGATGCAAGCGAAAAATAGAGACATTTCGAAAGAGACGACCGTTACACAAAACATCAGCTCAAGCGGAGCGTCATTTCCCTGCTCACTCGAAGCTTCAGTCGGCGACCGCGTCAAATTCGCCAGCAAGACCCACGATTTTTATGCCATTGCGACCGTTCGCAACCTTAAGAAAAACTCCGAGGGTTCGCCTATAATGCATCTCGAATTCGTTGACGCCGAGTTTCCGATGGACAAGATCCTCCACGCACACAAATATGCTCCTCCCGTTCCAAAGTCGGAATTAGAGCGATTTAGATTTTAGCGGCCGCAGTTAATTTGTAATCAGCATAATTAAAACTTAATCTAACGGATCGGGGCTTGCGATTATCGAGGCTCCGATCTTTGTTTGTGAGCGAATTTATAAAAAATAGATTTCCATCCCCGATCATCGTGGGCTTGCTGAAAGTAATCGCATATCTCATCAGCAAACTGCTGTGGTTCGTGCATTTTCGTGGGGTTGAAAATATCCCTCCCGCATCGACCGGCGGGCTCCTTATCGCGGGTAATCATCAAACATACATCGACCCTGTGTGGATATCGATAGCTGTGAAGCGGCGTTTGCGGTACATGGCATTTGAGCAGGGGTTTGACTGGAAATTTATCGGGCCGCTGATAACTTATCTAGGGGCGTTTCCGGTCGCGACCGACGGAGCGAGGGCAAGGCGTTCGATGCGAAATGCCCTCGATGCACTATCAGAGGGCTCTGCACTCATCGTCTTTCCCGAAGGAGCCCGCGAATTCAGCGATGGAAATCAGTTGCCATTCAAAACCGGAGTAGTGAGGCTGGCGATACAGACAGGCGTCCCGATACTTCCCGTTACGATCCGGGGAGCAAACCGCATCTGGCCGCAAAAGCAAAAATACCCAAGCGTTTTTCGCCGGGCAGAGATCATATTTCATCCGATAATACGGATAGATACGGGCGATGCCGATATCTGGACGGAAAAGTTAAAGGAAATAATAACGTCAGAGCTAAAGGAAATTTAATTAGGCGGTGGATTAATACCCGGCGGCAGGTGGCCGTTTTTACGAACATATGCCTTAACCCTGGCTTTCTGCACGGGCGTAAGGTTACGAAAATCAACACCACCAGGCGGTATTGGCGGCATAGGATCTTGATGCTGGCCTACTTTAGGCATTTGGCCGTTCTTCAGGACCGTCGTTGATGTCGTGCCGTCCGGATTCTTTTCGTTAACAACGATTTCACCCGGCCTGCCGTCGGTCGGCATAGTCACCGATGTGCCATCACTTTCAATCGTAGTGCTGTTTGGTCCATTAGGCTTGTTATTCTTAGTTGTTTCTGCCGGCTTATTCGTTTCAGCCTTGGCAGTGGCACTATTTGCCCCGGCTGCAGCAACCGCAGGCTCAGCCTGATTTGAATTTGCAGCAGCAATCGCCGTTGCATTTGCATCGGTTACAGGAGGAACAGTTGACGTTTCGGTGGTCTTATCGGTCGCGGGCTGCCCAAGTCCATAGATCGAAGGCTTTACTATATATATGCCGCCTGCGATCGCACCGCCGACAAGAAGCATTCCTAACGCTCCGGCAACCACGCCTAAACCACCGCGTCTTGCTCCCGGCTGGGTTGTATTACCCATTGTCGCAATATTTGTGGCTCCGACTAAGGCTGCTCTGACGGCTGTTTCCTGAGAAACATTAGCAGCCAGCACCTCAGTCTTCGCTTCGGTTCCTTTAACTGCTTTGGCCTGAGTCGCGTCAGGCATCAATTGTGTTTTCTGTCCAAAAGCAACCGTGTGCCCGACGTTTCCGGCGACCGTTACGTCATCCGCAAGATACCCGTAATTCTCACTTTCGCGAAACATCTGCCTCATTTCGTTGGCAGAGCTCGGACGCTCGTCTGCATTGAGTGCCAAAGCTTTTTGTAAAACACCGGCGACTCCTCTCGGGATCGCAGGATTGATGATATTCGCCGGAACGAGCGGGTCAGGTTTTTGACACAAAACCGCCATTGCACGGCTTAAGGCGTCCTCGGGCCTGACGTTTGTCAGTAAATGATAGAGCGTCGCTGCAAGCGAATAGAGATCACTGCGCGGGCCGGTTCCTGTTCCCTGGATCTGCTCAAGCGAAGCGTAATTTCGCGAATATCCAAATATGCTCTTCGCCGCAGTATTATGTCCCGCATCGGTCGGATTGCCCTTTGCAAGGCCAAAATCGAGCAGGATAACGTCACCGCGTGGCGTTACCTTAAGATTTTGCGGCTTGATGTCCCGGTGAATGACCGGCATTTCCTGATTATGCAGATAATCAAGTGCATCGAGCAGCTGATCGGCCCATTTCATTGCCTTTTCGGGCGGAAACGGGGCTTTGCCGGGCTCAAGCATCGTACCAATGTCGTCGCCGGGAATGTATTCCATCACCAGAAACTGGCTATCGTTTTCCTCGAAATGATCGCTGACACGCGGCAAAACAGAATGCTTGAGGCTGTTGAGCAAGCGTGCCTCACGCTCGATCGCCTTGCGGAAATTGTCATCCATGCAAAGCGTTTCTTTGATCGCGACCATGCTGCCAAAACGCTCGTCGGTCGCGACATAAACCGCGCCCATGCCGCCTTGGCCGATCTGTTTGTCGATACGGTAACGCTGTTGTAAAAATGCTCCGGCTTCGATCATTGTGATAATTTACGTATTAAACTGCCCAATAGTTTAATACAATTCGAGGTTCAAAAAAAGGCACTATTGTCGTAAGCAAGTTTGGTAGATACTTGAAATTAGTCGTGAGTTCCCCGCACAAAGTTTTAGGCGATCCATTTCTCGGTCATATCGCACCATATAACTAGCCCACGCCAGTCGCCAAACTTTCGGTAATGGCGCTCGATCTTATCGTCTTTGCAGACCTTTTCGCCGTTATATTTTTTATAAAATTGGGATCGCAACCACGAATCGAGCGCAAGGCCGTCGTAGCGTCCGACCAGCTTTAACAGATTCTCAGCCGCGTAATCGCCGACGCCTTTGACCTTTTTCATCTCTTTTTTAAGGTCGGGAGTTGAGAGATCAGTAACGAGCCACGCCTGCGGCTCAAGTTTACCCGTGGCAACTGCTTCGGCGAGCTCAACAAAATACGGGGCACGGTAGCCCGCCTTGACCTGTTCGCGATAAAAAGACTCGGGAACAGACGCCATTGCCTGGGCAGTCGGAAAAGCATTCTTCCCTTTTCCGGCCGGAGCACCTAGCTTTTCAACCAGATTCGCAACCATTATTTTGGTCAACGCCCATGAGCAATTCGTCGTGCATATAGTTTTAATAAGGTCCTCATAAACTGTCGCTGACCTTAATAATCGCCCTGCGCGTTTCTCCGCGATCCATTCGGGTCCGCCGTGTTTTGCGATCTTTTCATAAAATCCATTGAGATCATCATCCAGCCGCAGCAGATGCCGCACTTCTCTTTCAACCTTAGCCGCGTCAAGTTTTCCATTTGCCAGATCGATCCGAATACTTTTATCTTCTTCGCTTATGACGCCATGCACGGCATTTTTGCCATTTGCGTCAGTAAAAACATAATCGAGCCGCCAATTTACCTCATCGATTTGAAAAGGCGCGAGTTCACACCAGCCATGACTATATAGTGTAGCTTTGAAACTAAAATCTTTTGGGGCTTCAATAAAAATTGTTTTTAGCATAGAATACGAAAGGTAAAAAAAATTTACATTTCTTTACATTTTATCGGCTAATTAAGAATAAGCTACGTCTAAGAACAATAGGAAATATTCTAATTGAATTCTATAGAAATAAAGTCCTTGTCTTATTTAGAGAATTATTGTATTTTAGTAAATGTTCAACATTTTTTAACGAAGGCCTTCCCGTCCCTCGTGTCATTAATTAAATTGTAAGTTCAGTCGGTTTATCCTAGAGGAGGAAATGGTATGACAAGCAGAATCTCGCGATCTTTTTTGCGAATTTTGGCTATTTTTGTATTGTTGTCTGGGTTGAGTATTTTGGCCGCCGCTCAGAGAGAGACGGACGTAAATTACGAATCACCAACCCCGATATTATTGAGCGAGGCGACATCGACGCGTGCATTAGCACAATCCAGCCGTAGGGCTGCGACCGTCAGCCCGTCAAAGATCGTTGCTCGGGCCTTTTCTCTCAATTCTAAGATCATTCTTTATGTGAGTGACCTTAGGCTGATGAGCGGCGAGGGAGCCAATGCTTTCCGCATCTACGCCGAAGATAGTCTTGGGCACGGCTATCGCTATCCCGTGCTGGATATCCAACCCTCTGTGAATTTCAAGAATGTCTGGGAAGTCACAACGGTTCTGACTGATGAATCCGGCTACTGGGAACCGCCCACAACCGGCGGCGATCTACTCATCTACTTAACTTGGCGCGGACTTGCCAGCAATAAGGTCAAAATCGGCATCGGCAAAATGGGCGGCGAAACCAAAGAAAGTGCGGACGCAAAACCGACTCCTCTCGGCACGACCGCCCGCCTCACTACAGATAGCAAAGTCTCCAGATCTGCTGCTTTGGTCAGTCCATTGAAAAAATTTAACGACCACGCGAGATTTCTCGAACAGGCGACATTCGGGCCACAGCGGGAGTTCGACAGTCAGTTTGCAGGCATTCGTCTTACCACATGGATAAACAATCAGTTCAACATGCAGTATCCGTCGGTATCAAATCCTTATCCCGATGACAATACGAATTATGCTCTCCAACCTGTAAATGCACCTCTCACATGCAACGGTTCATCAAATCTTGCGGCGGTCCCGCCTGATCCGGTTGACACACCCGTAACTTGTTTTCGTGATAGCTACACGATGTATCCGATGCAGACTTGGAATTCAAAGGAGATGCTTTACGGCACTGCCCAACTCCGTCACCGGGTTTCGTGGGCACTGAGTCAGATATGGGTAACGTCGGGCGTCGATATTCAACAGTCACGGCACATGGCCGAGCATCACAAGATATTGTCGGCGAATGCTTTTGGTAATTATCGGACATTGATGCAACAAATGACGCTGAGCCCGACAATGGGTGACTATCTCAGCATGTCACAGAGTACCAGGCTCAATCCGAACGAGAATTACGCACGTGAAATAATGCAGCTTTTTTCGGTCGGGCTGTTTATGCTAAATCCTGATGGAACTGTGATCTGCGTTGAACATAACCCATGTCAGACAGGCGACACGGCCGTTCCGAGCTACGATCAAAATGCCGTTAATAACCTGACAAAGGTATTGACAGGGTGGTCATTCTGTCAAACTGCCGGCGGAGTCTGCCCGGCACTAACATCCGGAACAGTAAATTTTGTTGACCCGATGCTGTTCAATGGCGCCGTAACAACGGCAGCAGGCAACAAACACGATATTAGTGCTAAGACGCTGTTGGTTTACGACGGATCGACAACATCTAATATCGCCGCCTGTCCACCTACTGGTGCGGGAGCGTGCGGCCTCAGTTGCCTACCTGGCTTTAACTGCACACTCGTTGCCCCTACAACGAATGCTCAGGCGGTGGCGGCAGTCCAGACCTACGCGAACAATTCACTAAACCAAGCTCTCAATAATATTTTTTACCATCCAAATCTTGGCCCATATGTCAGCAAGCTATTGATCCAGCAGATGGTCACTAGTGACCCGACCCCTGCCTATGTAGGCCGCGTCGCTGCAGCTTTTAACGACAATGGCTTCGGTGTACGCGGTGATATGAAAGCAGTAATTATGGCTCTACTGACCGATCCGGAAGCCAGAGGGTCATTTAAGACCGACCCCAATTACGGAAAACTCCGCGAACCTGTTCAGTTTGCTGCAAATATTCTTCGATCCTTAAACGTACGTGACGCAGCCGGGATCGGACAAAGTGACGGTGTCCTAACCGGAACCAGTTCTTTCACGGGTATGAGTCAGGTTCCATTCCGCTCACCTACGGTTTTTAATTATTACCCGCCGAATTTCGTTATTCCGGGAACCTCAATTCTTGGGCCTGAATTCGCTTTAATGACAACGGGCACAGCAATTCAAAGAGCAAACTTTGTAAACCAAATGACATTTGGAAATCCCGCTGTAGCTGTAAGTGCTAATACTAACTCCGGCGGAGCTCCAAGCGGGACTTCGATTGATCTAAGCGACTTACAGGCTATGGTCGTTGCGGATTCAACCGGCGGGACGATGGTTGACGAATTGAACAGGCGAATGCTCCACAGCACGATGTCCCCGACAATGAGATCAACGATCCTAACATCGGTCGCTACGGTGGGTCCGACAGATACTATGGGTAAGGTTCGTCAGGCATTATATCTAATCGCGACATCGTCGCAGTATCAGGTGCAGAGGTAAAAACTATGAAACAAGACAGACGTGAATTTTTGAAACAATCCTGTGGCGCCTTGAGCATGGCTGCTTTGGCGACGCAAATGGGACATTTTGGAGCCATGAGCGCCGCTGCTCAAACCTCTGAAAAAGACGCGAATATAATGATTCCTAGCGATTACCGTGCACTTGTCTGCATATTTATGCAGGGTGGTAACGACGGCAATAACATGATCATTCCAAATCATGGCAACGGAATTCCTGGAGGCAATCCGAGCAATTACGCTGACTATGCATTTGCTAGAAGCAGTCAGGGTTTGGCACTGGCCCAAG
>JBKJRA010000159.1:0-7323 GCA_046594975.1 Pyrinomonadaceae bacterium
GGCATGTCTGGTTTTGCTCCGTTGTGATGACGAAGTTCGCAGGCTGCGCATCAGCGACGAATCCCGCATTCGGATCGGTAAACTTACCGACCCAAACTCGATTGAGAGTTCCCGAGAGCGGTACGATCTTTTGTCACCTTTGCCCGGACGCGAGACTTTGATAATCGATACGGACGACGTTTCCCCCCGCGACGCTGCAATGCAGATCATCGAGTATTATGGCTTGCGAACTACTAAGAGGGAGAATGAGATATAAGGATGAAAAAGAAATAGCCGAGGTCGTGCGTTCGTTTGAGGACGCAACGATCTCCCGTAACGATTGGAAACACGCCGAGCATCTGACCGTGGCTCTGCATTATCTGAGTCTTCACGATATGAAAACCGCGACCGACAAGATGAGAAGCGGTATTTTCAAGCTGCTCAAAGCATTTGAGGTCGATCTGACAAAAGAAATGCCGTATCACGAAACGCTCACCATTTTCTGGATGCGGACCGTCGCGGATTTTAACGCTTTGAAAAACGGCGATTCCCTGCTCGATAAAGCCAACGAGTTGGTCGCAACTTATGACAAAGATTACCCTATGAGGTTTTACACCCGAGAGTATCTGTTTTCAGATGAGGCTAGAGCGGCATTTGTTGAGGGAGATCTGTAGATACACTTTTCGAAATAGCTTATTGCTGTTAGCTTATAGCTTGTAACTATTTTCTATGCTTAGATTTTTCAACACATTATCGAGACAGATCGAGGAATTTCAGCCCATTGAATCGGGCAAGGTGCGGATGTATATCTGCGGGCCGACGGTTTGGAATTTTGCTCATATCGGCAATTTTCGGACGTTTATCTTTGGCGACGTGCTGCGGCGTTATCTTAAATTCAAGGGTTACAAAATGACTCATGTCTTTAATCTGACGGACATCGACGACCGCATTATCAACGAAGCGGCGGCTAAGAATGTCAGTATTGACGAATTTACAGAGCCGTTTATCCAGTATTTTTGGGAGGATTTTGACGCTCTAGGCAATGAGCGGCCGGAAATCACACCGCGTGCGACGCATCACATACCGGAGATGATCAACATTATCGCCAAACTGCTCGAAAACGGCCACGCATACGAATCCGAAGGTTCGATCTATTACCGCATCACCGCGTTTCCCGGATACGGCAAGCTGTCAAAGATCAATTTTTCGGGTAATCGCGACGGCGGGAGCGAGCGGATCGACACCGACAAATACGACAAAGAAGACGCACGCGATTTTGCCCTGTGGAAACTGGTAGGCGAAGACGAACAACCGGGCTGGGATGCTCCGTTTGGACGCGGTCGTCCGGGCTGGCACATCGAGTGCTCCGCGATGGCAATGAAATATCTGGGCGAGACATTTGACCTGCATGCGGGCGGTCAGGATCTGCAATTTCCGCATCACGAAAACGAGATAGCCCAATCCGAAGGTGCAACCGGAAAGCTGTTTGCCAAATACTGGGTCCATAGCGAATTCCTAAAGATCGACGATGTAACAATGTCCAAATCTAAGGGCAATTTCTTTACGTTTCGAGACCTTTCCGCACAAGGCTATTCCCCGCTTGCGATTCGTTATTTGCTGCTGTCCGTTCCCTATCGCAAGCAATTGAATTTTACATTCGAAGGCCTCCAGGGTGCTGAAACGACTGTCGAACGCCTACGTAATTTCCGTTCGCTGGTCGCCGATGCTAAAACCAAGGAAGGCTCAAGTGCTGTAGCCGCAGAGTCAGTCACAAAGGCTCTCGCGGATTTTGAAACCGCGATGGACGACGACCTAAATACCGCCGCTGCCCTCGCAGCCATGCACGATATGGTCCGCGAGATCAACACCATAATGGCAAACGATGGCTTGCGTATTGACGACCAATCTGAAGTGCTAGATGCGATCAAAAAATTTGACTCAGTGCTGGGCATTTTTGGTGCAGAATCAACCGAATTGCTCGACGCAGACATCGAGGCTCTCATAGAGGAACGTCACGACGCGAGAAATAACCGCGATTTCGCACGCTCGGACGAGATCCGCGACGAACTGGCTGAGAAAGGGATTATCTTAGAAGACACGAAAGACGGTGTCCGGTGGAAGAGAAAATAGCTTCTCTAAAGAGTTACGTTGTCGCAGAGCTTGCCGCCGATACTGGTGTAAAAGAGTGGAACTTCTTTGAATGTGTGCGTGTCGCGGCAGTAAGACAGACAGTTGTCGTAGGGCTTTGAGTAGATATGTATGCTTGCGGCTCGTTCGTCGTATTCGGGCAGATTTAGCACTTGATGGATGGGTTCTTCTAGTTCAACCTTTGCAGACAGACAATCAGATAATTCAAAATTGTCTGTCTCAATAAGCCTGCAATAACCGCGAGATTCATCTATCTCCTCGACAGCGAAATTCCGGCCTTGGAGCCGACCGACGGGAACCATCATCCAGCATTTCTGGTCGGAGTGGTTATGTACACGTGAGACTTGTCCTTTGTCCCAGCAAATGACCATTACTTCGAAACGCTCATCTTTATAAACTAGATTTCGTGTATAAAAATCAGGGCTCCAGTGAAAATATTTGGTTATCGAATCGACGCTAACAGGATTGTCACCTAGAAAATCATAGACACTGTCGCAGGTAAATCCTTCGTCGGGTATCGCTTTTAGACCATTGATAAGCTCTTCGATATTAACCATAGTGTCACAGGGGAAACGGTGAAATTGAAACAGATTTAGAATAGCTTAGAATAATCCCCGATAATAATAAGCCCGCCGACGCTCAGTCGTTGCACATTTCCCATCAGACAAAGCATCGCCTGTATCGCGGCCGCAGCATGTGCCGGAACGAACAGAGCATGTAAGGCCGTCCTTTAACAATCGGGCGAGTGTGTCCTGGCCGAGGCCCGACGGATGAAAACAATCGCAGCATGATATTTGATTAGATGTAAACCGGTAATACCAGGGTGCATCACTGTAGGCCACAGTTGTGCCAACCGCTTTAATGCCGCCACCGACGATCTGGCCGCCTACCATTACCACCGGCGATGAGCCGCCAACCGGTATCGATGCATATTCAGATGAAACTGACTTTAAAATGTCGTGGTAAAGCTTCATCGTTGTGTAAGAATCGGCGATCCTGGTCGGCGAACAATCGCTCGTGAGCGAGCTACAAATATTGATGACACCCCATAGAAATTGGCATGTGCCAGCAAATTGGCAATTTGACTTACTACCGAAATTACAAAGCTGTGAGACGCGGATGGGTGATACAACCCCGACCCGTGTATTGCCGATCGATATAAGGACGTCGAGACCTTTGCGGAGTTCGCGTTCGAAAGATGCCGCATTTGTTTTACAGTAGTTTGCCGGATCGAGATCGGTACTCGAACACGAAGGGTTCGATTTGGTTGTAACTCCTGAACAATTGTCGTTGTGGCCAAGAAACACGACCGCCATTCGCTGAACCGGTTGAGCAGAAAGATAGGTTTTTACACTGCCAGCTTGCGTAAAAAAATCGCGGACCAATGTCGCCCCCGAAGCTGCATGATTCGGAACCGGAGCGAAAAGATTGCCACCGGCATCACATTCCATTCGTTCGAAAACGCTAAACACACCTTCGCTTCCGGCGGAGCAAAACCCGTTTCCGTGTGTGTCGCTGGTTATCCAATTGTAATTTTCTTGATCACCGTTAGAACACGGAAAGGAGCTTGATGCGTTAAAACCTTTGGAGATACTGTCGCCAGTGACATCGACCGCCTGTATGCCCAGCTGAGCCTGTGTCTGCAAAGCGAACACAGCCGCAAGCAAAACCAATGCTGACAAACATTTAGGCAACAGTTTCATATTTTTGTAAGAAATTACTTTTTTATCTTAGTTGGTCTTTCGTAAAAACTCAATAAATTCTGATGCATTTCGCGTTAATCCCGGAAATGTCGCAATAGTTTTGCCGTTGCCATCGACGATAGCGTAGAAAGGCAGAGCAACCGTGCCGAATGTGTCCTGTTCTATCTTTTGCTGACGTGCGTAGATCTCACCTTCGCCATCGGTGTAGAGGCTAACAAGCACCATCTTTTCCATTTCGGCTTTGACCCCTGGGCGGGTGAACATATTTGCCTCCATCCACCGGCAATTTGTGCAGGTATAGCCCGTAAAGTCGATCAATACTAGTTTATTCTCAGATTTAGCTCGTTGGAGTGCGGCATCGTAACTGTTGGTCATCCACTGTAATTCTTCATTGCGATTGCCAAGGACATTAAATACCGATTCCCTGTTTTTCGGTGGCAGAAAAGATTCAAGTTCGCCGAGTTTACGACCGAGAATGCCGGTCGTCAGATAAACCGTGATACCAAGGAAAAGAGCTGCAAAAACTATCCTAAGCAGCGTCAGTTTCTTGACCGGCGAATCATGCCGGAATTTGAAATAACCGAGTATATATGTACAGATACCGATACCGAGGGCGACCCAAATTATTAGCACAACCTCGCGTGTAAATATCTTGCCGTAATTCAATGCACCGCCAGAGTTTAGGGCCGCTCCCCAGACAAGATCGACGTTTGAAAGGAATTTCATTGCCGCCGCAACCTCGAGAAATCCCATCACCACCTTGACTGAATTAAGCCAACCTCCTGAACGCGGAAGTGACGACAACAGTCGCGGCACCGTCGCAAGTATAAAGAACGGAAGGGCAAAAACCGTCGAAAACACGAGCATCCCAAGCAAAGGCATTTTCCAATCGCCCTGTGCGGTCGATACCAGCAACGTGCCGATAAAAGGCGATGTACAAGTAAATGACGTGAGCGTAAAGGTAAGCCCCATCAGCAAAGCACCTAGATAAGCGCTGCCTTTACCTTCTTCGGTGCGGGTTATTTTATCGAGTTTGCTTAGGACAGAGGACGGTATTGTGATCTCGTAGAACCCGAATAAATTGAATGCGAAAAACAAAAAGATCGCACCGATAGCAAGATTTACCCAAGGGTTTGCCGCAAATAGATTTATTCCGGCGGCACCGAAAACGACTGCGAGCAGCATCCCAAGCAGAGAAAAAGTCGCAATTATCCCTACCGAATAGACTGTTGCAAGTTTTATTGTCCTTGAGCGATCACCGTCCGAATGTTTCATAAAATATGAAACAGTGATCGGGATCATCGGGAAAACGCACGGCGTCAGCAACGAGATCGCTCCAAATGTGACGGCCAGCCAGATAAACGACCAAAGATCTGTCTGCGGTGTAGTGCTAGTCGTTCGTTGTTCGTTGTTCGTTGCCGGAGCATCTGGAGTTGCTGTTTCTACAAATGTTTTCTGCACGACTTCGAATCCCGTAAAAGTTACCTTGACGGTTTTCGCAGGTAAACAGGTAGTCTCATTACAAACTTGAAATTTTACGTTGACGGCCAGATCATCCACGTTCCCCGCCACGACAGGCTTTACGAGGAAATCGAAAATCGCTTTATTAACAAAAAACTTTGTCGGTATTTGAAAATTCTCGTCAAATTTCGTGATCGGTGTCGGCGAGGTTATTTTGCCAGCGATCGCAAATGCGTCGGGTGCAGAAGATACGATCGTCGTCGCGATCGGGCCGCCAGGCGGCTGATCGACCGAATATAGATGCCACGGAGCTTCGATCTTGGCTTTGAGCCTGAGCTTAATAGACTTACCGCTCTCAGCCGGTTTCCCTTTTGCGTCGGACTCAAGCGTCCACGTCACCGGATTTTGTGCCGACGTCGAGACAGCCAGAAATAATAGGAATAATATTAAGCCTAAGATATTTCGCTTCATACAGGGCTTTCGATAACAATCAAAACTATATCATTTTCAAAACTGACGTTCATTGAACAAAAGCAGGATTCTTTTGCAGATTCAGTGCCGCTACTTTATAATGCTATTTTTGTATTATCTTATTGCAAGCCGCTAAATGTGCGGTGTGGAGGACTCGATTTTGCCTAAAGCAGCAACCAGCCAAAAACCTGTAGCCAAGACGGCCAAAGTTTCGACAAATGGGTCAGCTAAGACCCACGAATCCACCGACTTTGTTGAGGTTGAACTAGCAAAGGCTGAATACACCAAACGTCGGACATCGCAGCTTGCGTCTATCAAAAAGACAGATAAGAAACTTCTGCGAGAAATGCTCTATCAGATGGTGCTCGGCCGCCGTTTCGAAGAGAAATGTGCCGAAGTATATAGAATGGGCAAGATCGGCGGCTTTTGCCATCTTTATATCGGCCAGGAAGCCATCGGTGTCGGCTCAATGATGGCACTCAAGCCTTCTGATATGGTCATTACGTCCTATCGCGATCACGTTCAGGCGATAATTAAAGGCATCACCCCCGAAGCGGTAATGGCAGAGCTCTACGGTAAAGAAGGCGGTTGTGTAGGCGGCAAAGGCGGCTCGATGCATATGTTTTCTAAAGAACATGAGTTTTACGGCGGCCACGGCATCGTCGGCGGCCAGATCGGCGTTGGCACAGGTATGGCGTATGCTGCTAAATATAAAAATTCGGGACAGGTCGCACTCTGTTTTTTTGGCGAAGCCGCGGTCAATCAGGGCATTTTTCACGAATCGCTAAACATGGCCCAGCTATGGAAACTCCCCTGTATCTATATCTGCGAAAATAATCAATACGGAATGGGAACGTCGCAGGAGCGTGCGATGAGCTCGCGAAGCATTGCCAAGAAAGCCGAAGCGTTTGAAATGGCGAACGAATTTGTAGATGGTATGGACGTGATGGCTGTGCGCGATGCGACGCTCAGAGCGATAGAGCGTGCCAGAAAAGACGGTTCGCCAACTTTGCTTGAGGTTAGAGCTTACCGTTACATGGGCCATTCGATGTCAGATCCCGGCAATTACAGGACACGCGACGAGATACTGAAATATCAGGAACGAGACCCGATCGTTCTGTTTATGGACAGCCTGAAAGAAGCAAAAGTATTAGGCGACAAAGATTTTGAAAAGATAGAAGCAGAAGCGGCTGAGGCAGTAGCGAGTGCTGTGAAATTTGCCGACGAAAGTCCACTGCCGGACGAGAGCGAATTGTTAGAAAACGTTTACGCGTAAAGTTACTATATTAATATGGCGGTAATGACGATTCGCGACGCTCTAAATCAAGCGTTGCGTGAAGAAATCTTAAGAGACGAGAATGTCTTTGTGATGGGCGAAGATGTCGCGGAATACGATGGCGCCTATAAGGTTACGCGTGGGCTGTGGAAGGAGTTTGGCGACAAGCGTGTCATTGACACTCCGATCACCGAGCTTGGCTTTGCATCGGTCGGCGTAGGTGCGGCGATGGCGGGCCTGCGGCCTGTGATCGAGTTTATGACGTGGAATTTCTCGATCCTCGCG
>JBKJRA010000283.1:0-6070 GCA_046594975.1 Pyrinomonadaceae bacterium
CAACCAGAGCGTCGATCTGATTCAGCTTAGCCGCGTTCATCCCAACCGTCTGCGGCGCGGCAGCAGGCAAACCCTGGGCAGAAATTTTAACCGCAGATGAACACAGATAGACACAGATAAAAGCCAAACAAAATAGAGAGGAGGTTCTGAACGCTGGGGTGCGAAATCTCATACAAAAAATTATCTTTTCTTATCTGCGTTTTCCGCGTTTATCTGCGTCTAATTATTTCCTGGCTTTGAGTTCCTTTTCGCGGACGACAAAGCTCTCTTTACACAGCCGCACAAATTCCTTGGCGATCGGCGAGAAATATCCGCCGCGAAGTCGTGCAAGCCCGAGTTCCCAATTGATCTCAGCTCCCTCGATGAGCCATGAAACGAGACGCCCCTCGCGGATCTCGTCCGCAATGGTCTTTGCACCTGCGGTTCCAACACCAAGATTCGCCTCGACCATTTGATTGATCGCCTCTTGCCGCGAGAGTTCCATCACGATATTTGGTCGGACATTTGCTGCATTAAAAAAATCGTCGATCATTCGCCGAGTATTGCCGCCGCGTTCGCCGAGGATCAGTTTCTCACCCGCAAGAGCCGCCGCACTGATGTATTTTTCGTTTGCCAGCGCATGCGACGGATGAGCGATGGCGACGATCTCGTCGCTAAAAAGCTGATCGGTCGTGATCGACGAGTTATCAACAGGCAAGCTCACGAAAGCAATATCCGTCTCACCATGCATGATCTTTTCGACGAGCGTCAAACTCGTTCCTGCACTTATGCTCAACTCAGCATTGGGAAATCTCGCTTTTAGCCCTTGCAAAATATGCGGCAACTGCTGCGTCGCAAATTCCGCCGACGCCGATCCGATACGCAATCTGCCATGCTCGACGCCGCCAAGCTCGGCTATCTCGGCAAGCGCCGTGTCGTGTTCGCGCATGATCCGCCGGGCACGTTCGAGCAGGTGTTCGCCAGCCTCGGTCATGATCACGCGGCGCGGTGTCCGCGTAAATAACTGCAAGCCGACCTCGTCCTCAAGCTGCCGTATCTGCATCGAGATCGCCGCCTGTGTTACGTTTACACGTCTCGCCCCGGCCGTAAATGTTTTTGCCTCGGCGATTGCCAGAAAGGCTCTGAGCTGTCGTATCTCCATATATCACACACCTTAAAAGTTGCGATTAGAATATCTTATTGACTATATAAAATCCTTTAACTTTGATTATATGTCAAGTTTTCAGAACAATAGAAGTAGATTTTTTTACATTGAAAAATATACAGATGCCGCAGCGAACCAAAAATCAAGGAACCAACCCCCGATCATATCGCTTTTTTTTAGGCGTGGACGGCGGCGGAACCAAGAGCAACATCGCCCTAATGAACGAGATCGGCGAGGTTGTTTCTGAAAGCACGGGCGGCCCGTCTAACCCATTGCGTGTCGGTGTCGAGACGGCTGTCGCAAACATTGTCAAAGCCATCGACGCTGCCTGCGACGCGAGCGGCATTTCTCGCGGAGATATTGTGTCGGCGACACTCGGACTCGCCGGAACACGCCGCACCGATATTCGCGAACGCGTGTGTGAGAGCTT
The DNA here is from genome assembly GCA_046594975.1 of Pyrinomonadaceae bacterium. Lineage (GTDB taxonomy): Bacteria > Acidobacteriota > Blastocatellia > Pyrinomonadales > Pyrinomonadaceae > OLB17. Next base: position 1,575 of record JBKJRA010000283.1, read on the forward strand.
TATCGCCAAATATCAGATCCGCAAAACACATGTCACCACCGATGCGGATATCGCTCTTTATGGAACGACGCTGGGTAAGGCGGGCCTCGTTGTTATAGCAGGAACTGGGTCGATATGTCTCGGCGTAAATGACACTGGTGACAAAGCCATCGCCGGTGGTTGGGGACCGATCGCCGGTGACGAAGGCGGCGGACGCGGCATCGCCGAGCAAGCATTACACAGCATCGCAAAGGCATCTGACGGACGCGGCGAGGTTACAAAATTAAGCGAGCAAGCAGCCGAATATTTTCGTGCATCAAGCGTCGAAAATCTAATCGGAGCGATCTATGCGCCAAAAATGGACAACAGCCGCATCGCCGGATTTGCACGTTTTGTAGTCGAAGCTGCAATAGTTGGTGATAAGATTGCACTCAATATCGTCACCGATGCCGGACGCGAGCTCGGCACCGCAGCCGTCGCTGTGATTTGTAAACTGAAACTTGAAAATGAAGAATTTCCGGTAGGCTGTGTCGGCAGCGTTTTCAAAGCGGGCAAACTTTTGACCGATCCTATGAAAAAACTCATCGCCGAGGTCGCCCCAAAAGCAAAACTTGCCGACCCTCAAATGCCGCCTGCACACGCTGCGGCGTTGATGGCGATGAGAAATAGCACAAACGGATCAAGGAGTTAACAGCAGATGTTACCTGTAACCGAACAAGAAAATCCCGCGACCGCCTCGATCGACAAAGCCTCGACGCTCGATGCCGTTCGGCTGATAAACGCCGAGGATAAAAAGGTCGCCGATGCAGTCGAAACGGTGTTACCGGAAATCGCAGTGACAATTGATAAAGTTGTTGAGCGTCTGCAAGACGGCGGGCGTTTATTTTATGTCGGCACGGGTACGAGCGGACGGCTCGGTGTTTTGGACGCGTCGGAAATACCGCCGACGTTTGGTGTCTCTTACGACCTCGTGCAAGGCATGATCGCTGGCGGCTACGACGCTCTCTTCAAAGCGACCGAATCGAGCGAGGATAACCGCGAAGCCGGTTCGCAAGATCTAAACGAACGAGGCCTAACTGCAAAAGATGCCGTCATTGGCTTAGCGGCTTCGGGCAGAACGCCCTATACTATCGGAGCCGTCGAATATGCGAGAGAATTGGGATGTTTCACAGCGTGCGTGACATGCGTTCCGGATTCGGCGATCACGAGAGCGGTGGATGTCGCTATCGTCCCTGTCGTCGGCCCCGAGGCAATTACAGGTTCAACTCGGATGAAATCCGGCACGGCACAAAAGTTCGTATTAAATATGATCTCGACTGTCGTAATGATTCGGCTTGGATGCGTTCACAGCAATCGAATGACCAATATGAAGCCGTCGAATGTTAAACTAAGAGAACGTTCCTTCCGTATCTTTATGACTGAAACCGGTTTAGATGAAACCGCGGCGACCATTTTATTTAACGAAGCCGGCGGCGACTATCGCATCGCATTAGTGATGTTCCGGGGAAATGCGGGCCGTGCCTTAGCGGAAACGGCACTAAAAAACAACGATTTTGTAGTAGAAAAAGCTCTGGCAAACCTAAAATAAATGCAAACACTAGACCTCGTCATTATTTTCGGCTATCTTATCGGCATCACGGCGTTCGGCATTCTCTTTTCGGGCAAGCAGGAGACAACCGAGGACTATTTTGTCGGCGATAGATCGGTGCCTTGGTGGGCGATCGCGATGTCGATCGTTGCGACCGAAACCAGCACTATCACGTTCGTCTCGGTCCCGGGCATCGCGTTTGCCAAGGGCGGCAATTTTCAGTTTTTGCAGCTCGTTTTAGGCTATATGCTTGGCCGCATCGTGATCTCGTTCATCTTTATCCCGATGTATTTCAAGGGCGACTTGCAGACGGTTTACCAACTTTTAGGCGACCGTTTCGGCAATAAGGTCAAGATGATCGCGTCGAGCCTCTTCGTCATAATGCGAAACGTCGCCGACGGCGTTCGTCTGCTGCTGACGGCAATCGTGCTGGCAGCTGTTTACACATCGTTTTATCCGGGCAGTGACGCAACCACCATCATAATTAGCTCGATCGTACTGCTCGGCATTGTGATGATCGTCTTCACTTTCTACGGCGGAATGGAAGCAGTCATCTGGGTCGAGGTCGTTCAGCTCGTCATTTACATCGGCGGAGCGATAGCCGCAGCGGTCGTGCTGATCCAAAACATCAACGGTGGATTTTCAGGTGCGGTTGCTCTCGGCGAGCAATTTGGCAAATTCAACCTATTCGATTTCGGCTGGGATATGACCAAAACCTACACATTCTGGGCGGGTTTGTTTGGCGGCTGTTTCCTGACAATGTCCACGCACGGCACTGATCAATACCTCGTCCAACGTTATTTGTGCACGAAAAAGCCTTCGTCGGCGTCGCTTGCGTTGCTGTCGTCCGGAGCAGTCGTGCTTGGGCAGTTCATCGGATTTTTGTTCATCGGCGTACTGCTGTTTGCTTTCTACGCACCGTATAATGCTGCCGAATACGCTCAAGCTGGTGTTGCCGGTTCGGGTATCTCGGCAAACTTCCCTTTCCTAAAAGGCGATCAGGTTTTCCCCAATTTCATTACCGAACACATGCCGCCGGGACTTTCGGGCCTCGTTGTGGCGGCGATATTCGCTGCCGCTTTGTCGTCTTCGCTTAACTCGATAGCCGCGACGGCGATCAATGATCTTTACAAACCTTTCAGGCAAAACATCACGGATAAACAACTCGTCCGTTACGCCGGCATCCTGACCGTTATTGTCGGAATTGTTCAAATTCTTGTCGCGATCGCATTTATGAAGTCCGGCGAATCTGCTCTCGGACTAGCACTGTCGGTCGCATCTTTGATCAACGGCCCGGTGCTTGGCGTCTTTCTAGTCGGCTCGTTCCTGAAAAAGGCAAAAGAAATTCACGCCCTGTCCGGAATGATTGTCAGTATTTCGCTGATGCTCTACATTCTGCTCGCGACCAAGATCGCATGGACGTGGTACGCCCTGATCGGCAGCCTTGTGACATTTTTGGTCGCATTTATCGCAACGCTTATTATCCCTGCAAAAAATGATGAAATTTCTGTTTAGTTCGCTGATAATTTTAGCTCTCTTGACCACGCCGTTGTTGGTTCCGGCACAGGCAGTTCCGCGTTTGGAGCCGTCCAGCAAAGCATGGAAATTTGCCGACAAACAGCTCGAGAAAATGTCGGTCGAGGAAAAGGTCGGCCAGGTCATACAGATCGGCATCAACGCAAAATTTGCCAATCAGGACAGCGAATATTTTCAGTCGATAAAGCACGATGTGGTCGATAACAAGGTCGGCGGCATCATCATTTTCGGTGCTCCGATGTACGAAACTGTCCACCTGATCAATCGAATGCAGGAAAATGCAAAGGCCCCCCTGCTGATCTCGATCGATGCCGAAACTGGTGTCGGGATGCGGTTTGGCGATGCGACAAATTTCCCCTGGAACATGGCCATCGCTGCGACAGGCAATCCCGAATACGCCCGCAAGATCGGCGTCGTCACCGGCCGCGAAGCCAGAGCCATGGGTATCCAGCACGTCTTTGCACCAGTTCTCGACGTCAATAATAATGCTGGCAACCCCGTGATAAATGTCCGTTCGTTTGGCGAAGATCCCGAGACTGTAGGTAAATTTGGCGTCGCATTTATGCAAGGTCTGCAAAGCCAGGGCGTGCTTGCGACCGCAAAACATTTTCCGGGCCATGGCGACACAAATGTAGATTCGCACCGCGGTTTGCCGATGATCGATCATTCACGCGAAAGCCTCGAAAAGACCGAGTTTGTTCCCTTTCGCCAGGCTATCGCCGCAGGTGTCGGCTCGATAATGATTGCCCACATTGGTCTGCCGCAGATCGACCCGACCGAGATCAAACCACTCAAACAGGCCATCCGCGTCGACGCCGAAGAAGGTGCCGAGATCGTCGATCTCAAGGCGACCGTTCCCGCAACATTGTCGCCGATTGTGCAGACTCAGATCCTTCGCAAAGAGATGAATTTCCAAGGCCTAATCGTCACCGACGCGATGGGCATGAGCGGCCTGACGCTGTATTTTGATCAAAAAGAGGCAGGTGTGCGGGCGTTTCTCGCGGGTGCAGACATTCTCGAAAAACCCGCAGATACCGAAGCGATGCTCAATGGCCTGATCGAAGCCGTCAAATCAGGCCGAGTGTCCGAAGCTCGTCTCAACGAATCAGTCCGCAAGATACTCGCATGGAAATACGAGCTCGGGCTTTATAAAAATAAGATCACGCCGCTCGACCAGATCGACCGCATCGTCTCTACCAAAGACGTCGGACAATTGGCGGACGAGATCGGCGAAAAAGCGATCACTCTCGTCCGCAATGATGCCGGAGCGATTCCGCTCGACCGCACCAAAAAGATCTGCGTCCTCGCGATATCTAATGGCTTTGACGGCGAAACAACTATAGGAAGTTTGTCGCGGGAACTCCGTGCAAACGGAATCAAATTTACCTCAGCT
>JBKJRA010000003.1:0-5748 GCA_046594975.1 Pyrinomonadaceae bacterium
GTGGACAAATATTTCACCAAGGATCTCGCTGATCTGATATGGAAAGATGCGGTCAATTCGAAAGGCGAAGTCGGCGCATTGGATTTTGACCCGCTCTACAATTCACAAGATCCGCAACCGAAAAATTTTGTCATAATGGACACCGGTTGGGGCGGTGATGCTAAATTCGGCCCGGCGGACGAAGCTGTTGTTCAGGTGACGTTCAAACAATACGACAAAGAGTTTATGGTCTCGTTTCGTTTCCATCAGCAAAAAAACAAACAGTGGAAGATCTACGACATCCGCTACGCAGTCGAGGGCGAAGATGATATGTTTCTAAAGGCTCTCTTGGCTGGCACGTAAAACTTTTTCGCGGATCTGTGTTGATGAAGCTGTCTGAGAACTAAGTTGTCAGACAGTTTTTTTGTTCATGTTCACGCGTGAACGCATGAACACCATGAACACCATGAACACCGTGAACACCGTGAACGCCTCATCCGAAATGATGAACTAATTCTTTATTAGGTCAATAAACCTCTGAAAAAGATATTCCGAATCGTGAGGTCCGGGAGCAGATTCGGGATGATATTGGACGGAGAAAATAGGCAGCGTTTTGTGACGCAGGCCTGCGACGGTTTTGTCGTTGAGGTTGATATGAGTGACTTCGACATCCGCAGGCAGCGTGTCGGCAACGACCGCGAATCCGTGATTATGCGCCGTGATCTCGATCTTTCCGGTCGTTAGATCTTTAACTGGCTGATTGCCGCCGCGATGGCCGAATTTGAGTTTGTAGGTCGATCCGCCAAACGCCTCACCCAACAACTGATGCCCCAGACAGATGCCAAATATCGGTGTCTGCGATGCTGTCAACTTTTTGATCTCGTCAACCACACTCTGCATTGACGCCGGATCTCCGGGGCCGTTTGAGAGAAAAATACCGTCCGGCTTTAACGCCATCGTGTCCGCCGCCGACGTGTCAGCCGGAACGACCGTCACGCGGCAGCCGTATTTCGCAAACTCCCGCAAGCTGTTCGTCTTAACGCCGAAATCGTACGCGACGATGTGAAATTTCTCTTCCCCTACTGCCGGATATTCGTAAGCTTTCTCAGCGGTAACTGCACTTGCGAGTTCGCGGTTTTGCATCTCTGGTGATGCTAAAATCTTTTCTAACAATACTTTCGGATCGAGCTCGACGGTAGAGATGCCCGCACGCATCGCACCTTTGTCACGGATGTGCCGGACGAGAGATCGTGTGTCGATATGCTCGATACCGACGATGTTATTTGCTTTCAGATAATCGTCAAGCGATCCGGTCGAGCGAAAATTTGATGCAATTCGACTCACTTCCCTAACGACAAACCCTTCGACCCACGGACGCCGCGATTCGACATCATCGAGATTGACGCCGTAGTTGCCGATCAGCGGATAGGTCATGCAGACGAGCTGCCCGGCGTAGCTCGGGTCGGTCAATATCTCCTGATAGCCGGACATCGACGTATTAAAGACCATCTCGCCAAACGTCTCGCCGTCCGCGCCAAAAGACGCACCGCGAAAAGTGCGTCCGTCTTCGAGAACTAAGATCGCTTTAATCATTACTGGGCTATATTACCGCAGAGACGCAAAGCTGTAGAGGAAAGATATAAGAATTTTCTTGCCGCAGATATACGCGAATACACGCCGATCAGAAATAATTTGTTAATGTCGTTTCTTATATCTGCGTTATCCGTGTTTATCTGCGGCCAAATTTCCTATCTTTCATCCGAATCAGCATCATCTTTATTCACAGTATTCGGAGTCGGAGATGGAACGTCGCCATTGTAGGCTCCGTGTTGCAGAAACCCGACATCCTGCGGCTTCCAGTAGCGGAAAAAAGCCTTGCCATAGATATATTTTTCCGGCACGAGCCCCCAATATCTCGAGTCTGACGAGTTATCGCGGTTGTCGCCCATCACAAAATAATGATGATCTTCGACCTTTTTCGCAGGCCAGGTCGGCAGTGTCTGGTTGTGTTCAAAATCGAGATAATCCTCGTTAAGTTCGATGTTATTAATAAAAACTTTACCGTTACGCAGTTCGACCGTCTCGCCCGGGAGACCGATCACACGTTTGACATAGGATTTATCGGGATCATTTGGAAACCAAAAAACGACGATGTCGCCGCGTTCGATATGTCCCCAACTGATGCTCTGGAACTTGTAATAAATGAGTTTATTTACCAGCAAACGCTCACCGTCGTGGAGTTGCGGCAGCATGGACGTGCCCTCGACAACGACGGGCTGGACAAAAAATACGCCGAATAGAATAAAAACAACAATGATCAAAAAGATGTCGCGAAAGAGTTTTAGTCCCTCAGTCAACAATCCGTGACGCGACTCGCGGCGGACATGTGTGACCTCAATATCGCTGTCATCCGCGACGGAAACGAAGCCGAATTCAGATTGGTTTTTCTTGGCCTTATCGAACATAATCAAGTTAATAATCCGCTTTGACAGCGGTCTTTGTCAAAAGAAATATGAATGACGCAATTCGAGCGCAGTTCCCTGCGACCCAAAATTACGCGTATCTAAATAGTGCCGCCGTTTCGCCGATACCTGTTGCCGCCGGCGAAGCTGTCGGCCGTCAACTTGCGGATGTGGCTCTACACGGCTCGCTGCATTTTAACGATTGGGTCGATACAAAAAACCGTGCACGCGATCTGGTCGCTCAGATGTTAAAAGTGCGTTCTGATCAAATGGCTTTTTTGCGAAATACGTCTGACGGATTTGCGTCGATTGCGAGCGGTATCAATTGGCAAAAGGACGATAATATCGTTAGTTTTGCCAACGAATTTCCGTCTAATTTCTATCCTTGGCGTCGTATTCGCGACGAATTTGGAGTCGAGCTTCGCCTTGCAGCGGAGCAGAATGGCCGCGTTGATACAGATGAGCTTGTCGGTTTGATCGACTCTAATACAAAGATCGTCGCTCTCAGCGCCGTTCAATATGCATCGGGCTTTCGTGCCGATCTCGAACGTATCGGAAAAGCCGCTCGTGCCGTCGATGCACTGTTTTGCGTCGATATTATTCAGGGCCTCGGTGCTTTGCCGTATGACCTGCCCGCTCAATACGTCGATGCCGCCTGCGGTGCTAGCCACAAATGGCTCTGTGCTCCCGAAGGCTGCGGCATTCTTTACTTGTCTGATCGTGCCAGAGAACGTATCAAACCAACTCTCGTAGGTTGGATCAGCGTTGGTGACCCTTGGAATTTCGCCAATCGCGAACAGCAATTCAAATCGACCGCTCTCGCCTGGGAATCCGGAACAGGCAGTGCGGCTCTCTTTTACGGCCTCGAACAAAGCCTGAAACTCCTTATCGAAGCCGGTGCCGAAAATATCGAACGTCATCTCTCACATCTTAGCGATCACCTCTGCGACAGCCTAGCGGGTAAGAATTACGAGATCGTTAGTTCGCGTGCTCAGGGTGAAAAATCAGCTATCGTCTGCATCAAGCATCGCGATGGTGTTCATCCGCATCAGCTCGCCTCACAACTCGAAAGCAATCAGATCATCGTCTCGCCCCGCGGCGACCGCCTGCGCATCGCACCGCATTTTTATAATAATTTAGAAGATATTGATAAGCTGGTCGCGGCTTTGCCTTAAGGACACTGATCAATCGTTCAACAAATGATCGGATCCGATCTCTGGCGTAAATCCGTCGAGGTTGAGCCGTGTCATGCCGCCTGCGTCGGAGAATGTAGGCATTCCGGCACGTTTGCGTTCTCTAATAAAAAAGAAGATATATCCGAATATGATACCGCCGCCGACCGCGAGGCTTATGCCGAATACGACGATCAAAAACGTCGAGACGAACATATTCGCCGCAGTCATAACCTCTCTTCGCTCGGTGCTTATACGAAAAGGATTTTTGCCGAGCCATTGCACGTCTTTTTCGTATTTGACCTGATCGATCAGGGCACTTGCCGCAACAGGATCGGTCACATCGAAAACTAAGACGTTGTAGTTGCCGATACGTCGATAGGCTGTTACATCAGGATTTGACCCTATGGCCTCGGTAAATTTATTGTCGGCATCGACCGAAGCCTGGGGTGAGGTGTATTCGATAATGAGCAGCTTTCCGGCATCATAAGGAGCGGTGACCGTCTCCGTTCCGGCAGTAAAATCGATCAGGTCGAGTATTGGGCGCGTCCCAAGAGCAGCCTTTATATCAGCGGTATTCGTTGCGAAAACGGTTTTATCGCGTCGGCTTTCCCAATCAGGCAAGTGTGTCATCAAAACCGGAACGCCATCTTTTTCAGAAAACTCCTGAGTTTTATATTTCTGCGCTGCGGGATCTTGAGCAAAGACGCCCGAAACCACAAAGATGACACAAACCAAAACTTTTACTGCAATTCTTAACATCGAATAGAACTTCCCCAACCGGTGCCAAACGGATTGTAAATTCTAGCATTTTTCGTGTGCGTAGCCACGCACAAATTGACTACACCAAAACGTATACCCTTTGCGTACTGTATGCACTATTACGGTAGCGAATCTATTTTTGGATGATATTCGAATTGAAATGTATGTCCGCAATAATCGAGCAAATCTGCGTTCTAACCGTGTATGGACAAGATACAGGGGCACATTTATAAGTTTGGCACGGCAATTGAGATACACATCTCCGGGAGGGAAAATACAATGACTACTGAAACATTAAATTTTCCGGTTTTTCATAGCGAGCAGGGTATTCAAACTGACGAAGTTTACTTTTTCCTTGATGGAACCATCAAGGATCTTGAAAAGGCGACCGACCACCAATTGGCAAAGTCGGCGGCACATAACGACATGGGAGCTTTCGAGGAGCTTTACAAACGCCATCACCGCCGCGTGTATAGTGTCTGTCTGAGGATGCTGCAAAACACATCCGAAGCCGAAGATCTGACGCAGGATGTATTCATCCAGCTCTATCGCAAGATCGGCAGCTTTCGCGGCGATTCGGCCTTTACAACATGGCTGCACCGTATGACGGTAAACCAGGTTCTGATGCATTTTCGCAAGCGAACGGTAAAGTTTGAAAAAACGACCGAAGAAGGCGAAACGCCGGATCAGATCGTGTCGGGCACAAACAACCCGCTCAAGATGCAGATCGTCGATAAGATCGCTCTCGAAAATGCGATCACGCAACTGCCGGATGGATATAAGAATGTTTTCGCCCTGCACGATGTCGAAGGTTTCGAACACGAAGAGGTCGCCCGCATCCTCGGATGCTCGGTCGGTACATCAAAATCGCAGCTGCACAAAGCACGCCTCAAACTGCAGAAACTCTTGAAAAAGAAAGCAAACCCGAGGCTCGCCGGTCTCAACGCTTAAATAGAAATGGAATTATATCGAAAAGGCTTCTCAGCAATGAGAAGCCTTTTTTTCTTTATTTTTTCGACGATCTAAGGCTCGTCTCCATGACAGAGAAAAGACGAAATGTAACACGAACTTGAGAAAGCGGTTACATTCACCCTCGGCTTGGAGCCTTTTTTAATGACAAGTGCTCCACATGGAGCGCTGGAGCGCATGGAGCAGGTGGAGCGCCTGGAGCGCCCTTGAGTTTGCGTCCCTAGGGACGCATTTTTCGCGCTCAGGGACGCATATCCACCGCCAGGGACGCGCTTTTCACGCACAGGGACGCATCATTAGCCGGCTAACTGCTCCACAAGCGCTCCACTTTGCTCCATCTTGCTCCACTAGGGAGCGCTTATGAAGCGCCCTCTTGATACTTATTGTCGGTTGATCACGGCGAA
>JBKJRA010000038.1:0-13514 GCA_046594975.1 Pyrinomonadaceae bacterium
CAGCTATATCAGCAATTAGCTGCTCAGCAAGGTCCATCTTATTCTTGCCGGTCTTGACGTTTTCGCCCGTAATACGCTTGACGTAATTTTGCTCGAAAACGGCCGCCATCGGTTTGAGCGACGAGAGCGGTTCGGAAAGCTGATTGATCAGGTCTTTATCAAGCACGCCGGCATTCATCGCGGCGTCGTAAGCCGAATCGTGAAAGATGTCCCAGGCTCCAAATACGATGTCATCGAGCGATGCGAGCGGCACAAAATCTTTGATCATCGGCGAGCGGTTATCCGTTCGTTTGCCGAGACGGATCGTGCCCTGCTGGGTCAGCGAACCGACCGGCTGCGAGATGCCGCGTTTCACGGCCTCAACACCAGCGACCAAAGTCGTGCTCACGGCTCCGAGTCCTACGAGCAAAACACCAAGTTTCCCTTCTGCGGGAGCAATATTTACACCTTTTTCAACCATCATTTTCTCCTAGAAATTCAAAACTATAAGGATAACTTTCTGCGATTAAATAGGCAAATTCGCTTGACGACAAGCAAGACAAAGAGAATTAGACACGAGTCTACACAGATAAGCACTGATAAGAATTTCCATTACATCGTTAATCTGCTTTTATCTTTGAGATCTGTGGTCAAACTCTCTCTAGCTGCAAAAGACGCGGTAGTCGATCTCGGCGAAGATGTTGTCGCGGCTTTCGATCTCGGTAAGTAGGTCTAGTTGTTCTGGGGATAGAATTCCGTCTTGGGTGTTACGCCCTTGCTTACGCGCGGGCTTGTGCAATTGATCAAGCATTTGGGCAAGCATACTGAACCGTTGGATATGCGACTGGAAGCGGCGGGACGAGTATTCGACCGTCGTGCCCTGATAGATCTGAAATGCCCAGTCCGAGGATTGGGCGAGGAGGAGTTCGCGGGCGAGCTGGTTCGCAAGGCGAACCGCGAGTTCAAAGTTCAAAGTTCCATGTTCAAAGTAACGAGAAGTTTCCGGTTCTGAACCTTGAACTTTGAACGTTAAACTTTGAACTTTGTCCGCCAGGGCCGTCATCCGGCGTTCGGCGTCGTGCTGGTATGGATACATCCACGAGTTGCCTTCGTTGATCCAGACCTTGTAGTAGCCGTTTTCGCCCCACGATGAGGCGGTCGGTTTTTGGACCTGGATCGGCAATCCTGAATCCAGAAAATCGCCGGGCGTGATGCACTGGATCTCATCTTGGTCAAAGTGAATTTTCTTAAAAAAGAAGTCGATAAACTGCGGCCCTTCGAACCACCAGTGGCCGTAAAGCTCTGCATCATATGGGCTTACGATGAGCGGCGGGTGTCCCTCGAATGTCTCGCGTAAGAGGTGAGCCTGCTTGATACGTTCAGTGATAAAGTGTGAGGCATTCTCTGCCGCCTTATTCGTCGCGAGCGCGGGAATATACGGCTGCTTTTGGTCCTGTGGCACGCCGCGACCGGTGATGCGGTGATATTTTAGGCCGAGATGACGGCGTTCGCCGGACGAATGAAGATGTGGTTTGAGAAATTCGTAAGGAGCGTCCCAGCCGATGTCACGGTAAAATTCGCGGTAGAGGTCGTTGCCCGGATAGCCGATTTCCGCCGACCAAACCTGCTGGCTCGTCTCGACATCGCGGGCAAAAACCGCAGTGCCATTTGGACAAACTACGGGAGCGTGGACGCCGTAACGCGGACGCGGGTCGCCGTAAAGAATGGCGTGCGTGTCGGCGATAAAGTATTCGATGCCGTTGTCTTTGAGCAGGTCCTCGACGCCGGGTTCGTATGCACATTCGGCAAGCCAGATACCTCGAGGCTGCCGCCCGAAATGCTTTTTATAATTGGCGACCGCGATTTGAACCTGTGCCCGACGACTCTCGATAGTCGAGATCAGCGGCATAAAACCGTGCGTCGCACAGCAGGTGATGATCTCGATCACGCCCTCGTCTTGCAGCTCGCGGAATGCGTTGATCAGGTTTCGCTGATAGCGGTTGTTCCACAGGTCGAGCGATGCCGACAGATTATCTACATACATTTTCGCCACATCGTGAAACTCCGGCGACTCTGTTTGAGTGCGTACGAACTCTTTGCGAGCAAGCTCGAGCAGATTTTCCAGATGGGCGGTGTAGCGCGTTTGCAGCATCTCGTCCGCGAGCATTTCGCATAAGGGCGGCGAGACGTTCATCGCAAGACGAGGTTTCGCACCAGCCTCATGCAGCGTTTGAAAAATGAAAATTAGCGGAAGATAGACCTCGGTGATGGCTTCGTAAAGCCAGTCTTCCTCAAGAAATTCGGGATATTCGGGGTGCCTGACAAAGGGCAGGTGAGCGTGTAGAATGAGGCTGAAATATCCTGTTGGCATAAATGCAGTTGTCAGTTGTTGGTGGCCAGTTGTCAGTCGCTCGACGAAGAATCGCATAACTACCGACAACCGGCAACCGGCTACTGACAACTAGCGAAGCGAATGCGAGCTGACCGGCGCGTAACGAGCCGTCGAGACTCGGCGCGTTTTTAACGTCGTCGGGAAATTGACGAGACTTGCGCCAAAAACGGCTGAGCCGCGCTGCCCCTCGGTATAGTCGGCTTCGTCGATGTCGAAATATTCGCCGAGAGCCGAGATCGCGCGTCCAGCGACGAGATTTGCGGCGTTTGCCTGCAAGATCGCGAACAATGCCGGGCTAAGTTTAAAGCGTAGATCTTCGAGCGTTGCACCGGCGGCGATGGCGATCATCGCGTAGCGTATTTCTTCGGCGGAGATGTCGTTGAGGCCGTCTGCAGTGCCGGCGAACCGCGAGAACGCATTGTGCGTGGCATTTTTGGCGGCGACTTGATCGTCGCCCGCGATCGCTACATCGAACGCATCACGCGTAAATCCCGCAACATCGAGCACCTCGGCGAATTTGCCGGCAGAGACGTTCCAGTCAGCATCGGTCGCTGCTCTGGGCGAAGGCGTGCGTCGAGGAGTCTCGACCATGTTCGAATAAACAATGCGGAAATACGGGCGGCTGGTGGCGTAAAAACCGATCTCCGCCTGATAAGCGGTGTCCGGTTCGACCGAAAACCACCAGGTCCCTTCGCAGTCGCAAGGGTGAATTTCTTCGGCGTCGGCTCTTACGTTTACGAGCTTGACGACGAGCTGATAGCTGCCGGTGTCGCTGCCGAACGTCTGCTTGAGCAAGTGATACGGATTTTCTTTGATCGACCAGTAAAAATATAGCCGCGTCGGTGTCTGCATCTGGAGTCGTGCACGATTTTCTCGCTTAAGTTCGGGCAAGGTCACGTCGGCGAGAGCCTTGAATACCGGCGACAGCTCGACCTGCGGTTCGGCGGCGGCGATCTCAGCGGTGGCGTCGAGCGTGGTTTTTTTCGTCTTTGTGTCTGCTTTAGTTTTAAGAGACCCGGTCGCTACCGCTCCCGGTTCTGACTTTGCGGCCGTCTTTCTGACTGCTTTTTTCACAGGTGAATCCGCGACTTCTAAAGTCTCCGTATTTAATTTGAAATCTTTCGGAGCTTTCTTAACAGCCTTAACTGCTCGTTTTTTCACAGGTCTAGCCTCGACCGCAACCGAATCAAACGGGCTTCCCACTTCTTTCACAACAGCAGTTTTCTTTTTAGCCGGAGCCTTTTTTGTCACTTTCTTTTCCATAAAACACAAAGACCGCAAACTAAAAGTATGCGGTCTTTTGCCCTAACTTACAAGTCTTTATGTTAAACGGCGTCTATTTTGTGACCGATTTGATCTTGATATCGACCTTGCCGACCGATGCTGAGATCTGGCTGCGGACGGGTGTGCGGCGTTCGTCATCGGTGTACCAGATAATCATTTTGCCTTTTTGCTCGATGAGGTGGCCGTCGCCAAAAACATCGGGTTCGACACGAAAACACCAAAGTTTGCCAATCTCTGTCTTGATCTGCTCTCGGCCTGTGACCGCGACCGGCACTTTGTAAACAATGCCTGAGTCGCTGACGGATATCTCAAACCGTTTACCAACCGCGAGCGGCATCAGCCTGATAGCATAGATGCCGGACGAAATATCTTGCACCACTTCGCCGATCTCAGACGCGATACGACGCGGTGGACGATTAGCATCTTTGGGATCGGTCTCGACGTATGAGACTCGTTTTTGGCCGTAATCAAATACCGCCTCGCTGTCGCGTACACGCTCTTTCTGAACGTCGTGCTTGGTGGTTTTTAGTATGCGAAAATTGGTGAGATCGATAGTCGATTCGTATTGCTGCACAAAGCTAAAGCGTGCAATTTTGGTCAGAGTGCCTTTGGAAACGGCATTGGCTTTGATGATGAGGTCAGTGCCGTTTGGGGCAAGCTTACTGGTCAATGTCAGCTCGGCGACGGAAAAACTGATCTTGTATTTATTGAATTTTCCCTCGAAAGTGAGCGTCTCGCCGGCAAACATCTTGCCCGGCTGATCTTTTTTGACCTCAGGCGTTTGGGCATACTGCGAAAGGCTCGCCGACAGCATAATTGCTGCCAATATTAATGTTTTGAATAAGTTGGTTTTCATAACATTAGCCCAGAAAATATGACTTGGCGGCCAGAGCGGCGATCGCTATTGCGGTACCCAGAGCCGCACGATATTCTCGATATTGTAAGTATAGCTGAAAATCGAATTCGCGGTCTGTTTTCTTCCATACCGTCAGACGCGGAATAAACATCGGAACGTTTTGCTCATACTCGTCAAAATCCACGCCAAATATCTCGCGTATATCACCTACTTCGACGCGCATAACCGGCAAATAGATGCCGAGGAACAAGGCAATAAATAGTAACCCAAGCCACCAAACTCCCGCCGCGACAGTGAAACCGACGCCGAGAATAAAGCTGCCGACGTAGAGCGGATTTCGTGTGTAAGCGTAAGGGCCTGAGACGGCGAGCTCGCGGGCCTTTCGAATGTGACCGGACGCCCAGCCGCGGATCGCAACGCCGATAAACGCAACTATCCCGCCCGCAATAAGCGTCCACATAGTCGGCCTCGCAAATATCACAAAGACGATCGCGAACACAAACCCGAGCGGAACACGCAGGCGCTGGAGAAAACGTTTGTCGAATTTGACCATCAAGAATTAGGACGTACGAGTTTAATCGACAAAATCGATCTTGACCTTGTGCGGGATGATGCCGGCTTTGTGGCCTTCGGCCATGAGGCGTTTGACGGCTTCGCGGCCGCGGTCACCGTAGTCGAGCGTGAGGTCATTGACCCACATCGCGACGAATCTATCGGCAAGCTCCGGCTGCATATCGCGTGCAAACTGCATGGCGTAGGCGAGTGCGTCTTCGCGGTTATCCATCGAATAGACGATCGATTCGTGCAGGTGTTTTGAGACCTGTTTCATGAGGTCTTTGCCTAGTTCGCGGCGGATCACGTTGCCGCCCATCGGCAGCGGCAGGCCAGTCTTGTCAAACCACCATTCGCCTAGATCGAGCACCTTATTGAGCCCCAACTGATTATAGAAGAGCTGACCTTCGTGGATGAGCAGGCCGGCATCGACCTTGCCGGTCTGGACGGCTTCGATGATCTCGTCAAACGGGATGACGACGTGCTCAAAATTGGGATTGTAGATCTTGAGTGCAAGATATGCGCTCGTCATCTCGCCCGGAACGGCGATTTTCATCGAGCTGATATCGCTGGCGTCACGCGGTTCTTTTGAGACGACGATCGGGCCGTAATTGTCACCGATGCTCGCGCCGTGCGGCAGCAGAGCGTATTTGTCAGAGACATAAGCGTAAGCGTGAAACGAGATCGCGGTCACGTCAAACACACCATTTTTCGCGTCTTCATTGAGCGTCTGGATGTCTTTAAGCGTGTGCTCAAATTTCAAGCCTTCGGTTTCGAGCTTGTTTGTCGCAAGTCCGTAAAACATAAATGCGTCGTCCGAATCAGGCGAATGTGCTACCGATATCGTGCGAATTCCGGGAATTTGTTCTGCTTTTACTGCCATATATCAAATCTGGGAGACGTAAACATTGGTCTCATAGAAAACATTTATTCTATCGTTTTCGGCGTGTTTGGCAAATAGGATTCGCAGTTCGTCGATCATTTTGTCGAAGATCGGGTCCGTCTCATTTGGCATATACGAGGCGGAAAGCATGCGGCCCTTGAGCCCTTCGAAATCAAATATTTGGACGTTTTGAAACGTAGCGGAGTCGTATTCTTTTTGAAAGAAATTGCTAAACTCTTTCTCATGAATATTTTCGTGCCTGACATTGCCATAATCATTGGCGTATTTGAGCAGTAAGGCTTCGTAATCGATGAGAAAATGCGTAGTGTCGAGCTGGCGTTCGTTCCAGATGAGGGCGACGTAGCCACCGGTTTTTAGAATACGCTTAAATTCGGTGCGTGCCTTTTTCGCGTCAAACCAGTGAAACGCCTGTGCCGCGACGATCATATCTACCGAGTTATCAGCCAGCGTCGTCGCTTCCGAAGTGCCGTCAACCGGCTGAAACCAAGGAAACGAAACGAGAAATTTGACCGCCGCCGCACGCATTGCCGCATTAGGCTCGACGCCGATCACGCGGTTGCCGTTTTCCAAAAACATCCGCGTCGAGATGCCCGTCCCGCAGCCGATATCAGCTATGGTCGTCTCTTTTGTCATCCCGCAATGCTCGTTAAGATACGCGACGATCTCACGCGGATAATCCGGGCGATATTTAACGTAATTCTCGACGCGGTTTGAAAATCTTTCGACGGTATCGGTCATATCTAAAATTAATTTCAAACAGGATATACAGGATATACAGGATGAGCAGGATAAAAATAAGAGCCAGCAAATATCATGTTTATCCTGCCCATCCTGTTAAAAATAGCCATTATTAACCCGCAACCTCATCGCCGGTCCATTGCGATTTTTTTGAGTGCGGGATGTCGAATTGGTCGAGGATGCGGAAACAGAGATGCTCGACGAGATCGTCGATGGTTTTCGGGCGGTGATAAAAGCCGGGGCTTGCGGGCAATATCGATGCGCCCGCACGCAACAGGCGGAGCATATTTTCCAGATGGATGGCATTATAGGGCGTCTCGCGCGGGACGAGCAGCAGTTTGCGCCCCTCTTTTAGACAGACATCGGCGGCACGGTGGATAAGATTGGTACCCGCACCGGAGGCGACAGCTCCGAGTGTGCCCATTGAGCAAGGTACAATTATCATCCCCGCTTGTTTGTTAGACCCCGACGAAGGCTTTGCCGCGAAATTATCGAGCCGCCAGTAGCGTATCAGCCGCGAATCCGCAGGTAAGCCCAGCCACTCGTATATCTTTGCCGTGTCAGGTTCCTTGAGATTTACCCCAAGCTCGACCTGCGCGACCGTCGCAGCCGTGCCGGACATTATCAGATTAATAGTTTCGACCACACCGCTCGCCGCGAGCAACTGCAGCGTCCGCTGTGCGTAGATCGTGCCTGAGGCACCCGTTATCGCTAGTGTCAGTTCCATTACAGTACTAAGATAACATTAACTATAAATTAACAGTTGATGAAGCGTTTTAATTTCATAAGCGAACAAGCCCGGGAATGTTGCTAAACCATAAATAATGCAACTAAAAGGCTTAATGAGCAATCTTATTTATACGTGGTGATAACTAGGGGGAAAAATGTACAGATCGGCACTGACAATGTTACTTGGCTTAACGATTTACCTATCAGGGTATAACGCGGCGGCGCAAGTCAAAGATGCGAAAATGAAGGACGTGGTCGCGACGTCGATACCACAAACGACCGGAAAAGCGCCAGTTATCATAATTCCGGGCGTGACAGGAACACAGCTTGTTAATCCGAAAACCGGCAAAACCGTTTGGTTCAGCATAAAGCGGGATAAGGATGACGATATTCGCCTGCCGATGACCTCGACCGTTTTGGCGGCTAATCGCGACGCTCTGAGGGCGGGCGATATAATCCGCAAGGTAGAAATTCCGGTATTGCCGGATGTAGAGGTGTATCAGTCGCTGATCGATGCCCTGATAGCACGCGGCTACACTGAGGCTACTTGGGACAAGCCTAAGGCGACGGATGTTTTTTATGTTTTCCCTTATGACTGGCGGCGGGACAACGTAGAGACCGCCCATCTACTGATGCAAAAGATGACGGGCGTCAAACGTCAATTGCGTCGCCCAACCCTCAAATTTGACATACTTGCACACTCGATGGGCGGGCTTATAGCACGATATGCAGCGATGTATGGGATGGCAGAACTGCCGCATGGAAATACTGCCCCGGTGCCGAATTGGTCCGGTGCGGTCCATATTAATAAGCTGATGATGTTTGGCACACCAAACGAAGGTTCATACAGTGCTCTCGACGCACTAATCA
This sequence comes from Pyrinomonadaceae bacterium, assembly GCA_046594975.1. Taxonomy (GTDB): domain Bacteria; phylum Acidobacteriota; class Blastocatellia; order Pyrinomonadales; family Pyrinomonadaceae; genus OLB17. The sequence goes on from JBKJRA010000038.1 coordinate 8,305, forward strand.
ACGGTTCGCCGCTCATTGCCGCCCGCAACTTGCCGCTGGTCGATGACCTTACGCCCGAAGATGTGATGAGCACGCCGTCGGCCTTTCAATTGTTGCCCCACATCGCCGTCGCTCATTTTTTTGATGAAAATCTGAAACCTCTGTCGGTTGACATTTATGATCCGCAAACTTGGGCAAAATATCGTTGGGGGGCGCTCTATGACCCGAAATTTCTCGGTAAGCTCAAAGATGCCGCTCGCCTGTCGTTAACAAACAAGGACATCAAACCTATGCCTCCGGGCAAAAATGCTAACTCAGACGACCGCATTATTTCGCGAACGACATTTGCGCAGGCACAAGCGTATTTTGTGGCGGCACTGAGCAGGGCAAAGCGTTTTAACGTCGCTCTCGACTCGGCCGAGAAAAAAACGCCGCTGCAGATATTTGCCTACGGCGGAAACTGTCAGCCGACGCTAGACGGCGCAATATTGATCTATGACGCGAAAAAAGATAAGTGGACGACCGTTTTCGACGCCCATGATATAAAAACGGCAGACGGCAAAGAGTTTAAAAAAGATGAGGTGAGAGCGACAATTTTTGCACTCGGCGATGGGCGTGTCACACAATGGTCATTGCTGACCACCGCCGCAAAAGCCGATGCCCCGGACGCTCAACCGAGCATATTTCCGGTCACATCATCATTTTTTGGATGCGGTTTACATACCAAACTTTTCCTAGATAAACCGATCCAGGACAGCTTTCTCAGTGCCCTGGTAGTAACAGAGCAAAAGCAGCCTTAACCACCAAATTTCCCTCTTCTTTGCGAACCTTGGCAACTTTGCGTGCGATCTGTTTCACGCAAAGCCGCGAAGAACGCGAAGTAAGAAAAGTTTTCTTAGGGATTTAGCAAAATAAACAATCTATCAGCCCAGTCGGAGCGGGAGTTTCGAAGGATCTCGTATTGGACCTGTGCCATGTCGCGCATTCCGAGTTTGACGTAGGCACGGCCAAGGTTGTAGCGAGCCTTGTCCATGTCTGGATTGGCTCCGAGCGCGTTGTTGAATGCCTCGACGCTTTCGTCCGTCTTGCCGGATTCGAGCAGGCTTTCGCCGAGGTAATTGTAGGTTTTAGCGTCGGGTTTGTAGGGTTTGAGTTGCTCAAATGCGACGGCGGCATCCACAAAGCGTTTCTGTTTGAACAGAGCGAGGCCGAGTTTTTCGATGGCGCTTGAGTGGTCCGGGCGGATGGCGACGGCACGGCGATAAGAAAGAATTTCCTCGTCCGTGCGGCCCATTTTGCCAAAGGTCAGCCCGAGCGAATACTGCGTGTTGGCGTTGCCGTCATCGAGGCGTATCGCCTGACGGTAGGCATCGACGGCGTCTTTATAAACGCCGAGCGCGTAGCTCGACGCACCGATATTTATAAACGTCGCGGGCCATTCGGGGCGGAGTTTTGCCGCTGCTCGCGAAGCCCGTAGAGCGTCTGTATGACGGCCAATCACGCCGTAACAATAACCAGCCTGATACCAAGCCTCAGCGTAATTCGGGTCGGCCTCAGCTGCTTTTTCAAAATACGGCAGAGCACGAGCATAATCGTCACGCGAGAGCTGCGCGAGACCCTGGGAATACAGGCGTTCGGCGGATGAGCGTTTATTTTTCACCGTCTCCGCGACGAGCGAGGTAAACGTCTGGACGTCCGAAATTTTTAGCTGCGAGATGCGTTCGGCGGGCACGGCGAAGTTGAGATTTTGCCCCTCCGCAGCCTGCAAGGTCGCGACACCGATTACCTGACCGACCATATTTACGACAGGCGAACCCGACGATCCGGGCGAGATCGACGCGGTGATCTGGATGATCTTGCCGTAGCCGGAAATTTCGCGCACGGCTGAGACGATGCCGTTTGAGACCGAGCCTTCGAGACCGTATGGATTGCCGATGACGACGATCGATTCGCCCTCTTGCGGGGCGGCTTTGACGATCGGCAGCGGCACGGCTAATTCACGCGGGACATCGACTTGGAGCAATGCGAGATCGCCTTCGCCATCGACGGCGATGACGCCGCGGACCGGATATTTTTTGCCGTTGAGCAGGTGGATCTCGACGCGGGTCGCCCGCTCGATGACATGGCGGTTCGTAATTACGCGGTCGCCCGCGATGAAAAATCCGCTGCCGCGCGCCAGAGTATTATCTTTTGCATCAAAAGTCTCGATCGCGACCGCAGACGGCTTTATTCGTTTGACAAGCTCGGGCAGAAAATCTTGCGCGGATGACGTAACCGCGAAGAACGCGAAAACGAGCAGAATTATAGTGGCGAAGCGTAACGACATTAACACGCGCAATTATATGTTCTTTCGCCTGAGTGACCAAGTTAATTACAGCCCGTATTAGTTCTTGCACATTTTTTGGCTGCCTTGCACAAATTTTTTCGAGTAGTAGAATTGACCCTATGAAGATAGCTATCGCCGCCGACCATGCAGGTTTTGAGGAAAAGGAAAAGATCAAAGGCACGCTTGATAAATTAGGCGTCGAATACACAGATATGGGCACAGATTCGACCGCCTCGGTCGATTATCCCGATTACGCACGCAAGGTAGGCGAGGCCGTCGCTGGTGGCGAATACGACAAAGGCATCCTGGTCTGCGGTTCCGGTACAGGCATGGCGATAGCCGCAAATAAAGTTCCCGGAGTGCGCGCCGCCGTCGCCTGGAACGAAGAGATCGCCCGCCTCTCGCGCCAGCATAACGACGCAAATGTACTGTCACTCGCCGCCCGCTACATCCCCGATGAAGAGCAGGAAAAGATAGTCAAAACGTGGATCGAAACCGATTTCGAAGGCGGCCGTCACGAGCGTCGCGTTGAAAAGATCGAGCAGATAGAGAAAGACGACCTAGTTTAATTCACTGAGTGGTGGTTGAACTTTTTTCCGATCATTTAATTTATCTCGTCAATAAAAAATGGGCCCCGGCTGATCGGTAGCCCCTGTAAATACAGCAGATGGGGTGATCTACTGCGCAATAAAATCAACATTTTCGAGATTGTCGGTCAAACTCAATACCTGTGTAGCCTGATCGAATCGGAAGCGTCTGGATGCGACACTGACGACAACGGTTGCGCCTGCCTCAACATCATCGAAACGGTAATACCCTCTGCGAGTTGTGATGGCGGTGCGGATGCCTCCACTTGCATCCGTTAGACGAACTAAAGCATTGACTATTCCCCTGCCCTCAGCCGTCCTAACTTGTCCGCTGACGGAAACACCCGCCGCTGTCACACCCGGATTGACTAGGAATAGATAAGCGTTTATCCCGCCGATGATCGGGCTTGAGTCGGGGGATAATATGCCGAGGTCATTGGATGCCCGCTTTTCTGAACTCAATGCGGCGAATCCCGTTTCGAAAGGCCGATTAGGATTGATCGAAGTAGCGTCCGAGCCGTCCGCCGCGTAGAAATAGATAATATGCACGCCGGGCTGGAGCTGCGGCGGTGTAGCATTCGCTGTCACCGTAGTTGCCGTGCTCCCTGTGTTAGCGGCTTTTGACCATACACCGTTGGTTGTATCCATCTGAAAATAGATGTTCTGAGGCGGCGGAGCGGTTGGCGAATAGGTCGAGGTCGCCGTCAAGGTGAAGATCGGCGTCTGGTTGGTCGTATTAGCAGATGCCGCCGTGATCGACGTGTTTAGCGGAATGGCATTTGTCGGCGAAGGCGTGATGACTGTTACGTCGTTACTGGTCTGAAATGGGACGTAAACCTTATTCGTGATTAGGTTAACCGCCACGTCTCTAGGATTTGAGCCTGCTGGCGTCAGCGTCTGGATCGTGTTATTTGTTCCGTCGATCATCGTAATGGTGTGGCTGTTGATATTCGTGACGTAGATCCTGTTCGTTGAAATATTAACAGCAACGGCCGTAGGATTTGTGCCAGCCGCTATCGTCTGCGTCGTATTATTCGTCCCGTCGATGACCGTTACATTTGCACTGCCGTTATTACCGACATAGATCTTATTGGTGAAAGGATTGACAGCTAGGGACCTGGGAGCCGTGCCGACCGCGACGGTCTGCGTTGAGTTATTGATCCCATCGATTACCGTTACATTATTGCTGGTCTCATTAACGACGTAGATCTTATTAGTCACCGGATTGACCATAACGGCACGGGAACCTGAGCCAACGGCCACCGTCTGCGTGGTGTTATTCGTGCCGTCGATCACGGTCACGTTAGTACTGCTGACATTCGCGACATAGATCTTATTCGTCACAGGATTGACCGCAACGGCTGCGGGGCCCGTGCCAGCTAACACCGTCTGCGTCGTATTATTCGTGCCGTCAATGACCGTCACTGTGCCGGTGACGAGACTGCTCCGATTAGCAACGTAGATCTTATTCGTCACCGGATTGACCGCAACGGCAGCAGGACTTATGCCAGCCGCCACCGTCTGCGTCGTGTTGTTCGTCCCGTCAATCACCGTCACGCTGTCGCCTCCCGCTCCGTCAAAGTTATTAGCTACATATATCTTATTTGTAATCGGATTGACCGCCACGGCAATGGGAGCTGTTCCAGTGGTAACCGTCTGTGTTGTGTTATTCGCCCCGTTGATCACCGTTACATTGTTGCCGGTCTGATTAGCGACGTAGGTCTTATTCGTTACCGGATTGACCGCCGCGGCAACGGGAGTTGTACCCGCAGTCACCGTCGCAGACGTATTTGAATCACCGCTGACCACCATCACAGCGCTGGAAAACTGAATTGTGAAATAAGCCTTATGGGTCACCGGATTGACCGCCACGCGATAGGGACTGTTGCCTACAACCGGCAGCGTCTGGGTGGCGTTATTCGAACCGTCGATGACGGTCACGTTATTGTTGATTCCGTTATTAGTGAGATTGTCGCCATAATTAGCAACGTAGATCTTATTGGTAATCGGATCGACAGCCACGTCGCCGGGATTTCTGCCAACCGTTACCGCCTGCACCACGTTAGTCGTTCCGTCTATGATCGACAGGCTGCTGTTACTCGTACTGTTGCCGTTATTATTGGCGACATAGATCTTATTCGTAACCGGATTGACCGCAACGGAAGCGGGGCCTACCCCAGCCGTAACGATCTGCGTAGTGTTATTGGCTCCGTTAATGATCATCACATTTCCGGCCGTTGATCCACTACCTGTGGAATTAGGTACGTAGACCCTATTCGTCACCGGATTGACCGCCACGGCACCAGAGGGAGTGAAGC
>JBKJRA010000330.1:0-6026 GCA_046594975.1 Pyrinomonadaceae bacterium
TATTCACTATTCACTATTCACTATTCTCTGTATGGGTCATTACGACAATGTTGTTTCGGTGATACTGGGCGGCGGAGCCGGGTCGCGGCTGTTTCCGTTGACGCAGGAGCGTTCGAAACCTGCGGTGCCGCTGGGCGGCACATAACGACTGATCGACGTGCCTGTCTCTAACTGTATCAACTCCGAGATCATGCAGATATTTGTGCTGACGCAGTATAATTCGGCATCGCTCAACAGGCACATTTCGCGCACGTATCGTTTCTCGAGCTTTTCGCCAGGATTTGTCGAGGTGCTTGCCGCAGAGCAGACAAAAGACAGCACGGACTGGTTTCAAGGTACCGCCGATGCCGTCCGCCAGATGCTGCCACACCTTCGCGACTGGCGTGTCGATACGGTGCTGATACTTTCCGGCGACCATCTTTACCGGATGGATTATCGAAAATTTATTAAACGGCATGTGGACACCGGTGCCGATCTGACCGTATCGGTAATTCCTTGTAGTGAGCACGAAGCGGGGGATCTTGGACTGCTAAAGACCGGCACATCCGGTCAGATCGTTGAGTTCAAAGAGAAACCTAAGGGTGCTGATCTCGAAGCGATGCGCGTCGATACGACCGCATTTGGACTTACCGACAGTGAAGCTGAGAGTCGGCCGTTTCTGGCCTCGATGGGCATTTATATTTTTAGCTATAGCAAGCTAGTCGAGCTGCTAAAGACCGATAATACGTGGGTTGATTTTGGCCGCGAGATTATCCCGGCGGCGATCGAAAAATACACTGTGCAGGCACATCTTTTCAATGATTACTGGGAAGACATCGGGACAATCCGTGCGTTTTACGAAGCCAACCTCGACCTCGCGTCGCCGCTGCCAAAGTTTAATTTCTTTGACACGACGGCCCCGATCTACACCCGCAGCCGATATTTGCCGCCGTCAAAGTTGCATAATTGCGACATCGATAATTCGATGGTCTCGGAGGGCTGCATCCTAAATGGCGTCCTGGCACGAAGCTCGATAGTCGGCTTGCGCAGCCGCATCGATAAAGGCGCTCAGATCGAGGAATCGATCATTATGGGTTCGGACATATTTGAGTCGCTGGGCGAGATCGAAGGAAATATCAGCAACAACAAACCACACATCGGCATCGGTCAAAACACCATTATTCGCAGAGCGATCATCGATAAAAATGTCCGCATCGGCGACAACGTCCGACTGATAAATCGAGATAATATCGAAACTTATGACGCACCCGACAAGTCTTATTACATTCGCGAGGGGATCATTATAGTCCCAAAAAACGGCGTAATTGTAGATGGAACTGAAATCTAGTTAACGGACGTCGATCTTGGTCTTTTTCGGAACGATGTAGCCTTCGCGGGTGCGAACGACCATGCCTTCTTTATCCACACGCACCTTTATGCTGGTGCGTTTGCCTGCAACGCGGTCATCTTTGGGATAGTAACCTAGGCTATAAAATTCACGCAGTTCGCTCGCGATCTTAGAATACGCGTCGGCAAGATTTAGCAGCGTGCTGGCCTCATAAATACGACCGCCGGTTCGCACGGCAAGCTGGTCGAGATATTCGGCAGCTTTTTGATATTCTTCGGCGGTCGTACCTTTACTGCTGGCCGTGCCAACACCGCCCGATTTTAATATCGTATTCAAAATACCACCGTTATCCTGACCTGGCACTTGTATCGGCGGCTGTTTGGGGATGCCTGTGCCATTTTTCATTTTCTGCACATCGGCAAAAGTGTCGTATTTGATCGGATAAATGAGAGCGTCAAGTTCCATTGCGTCACTCAGATTGCTAAAGTCGCTTGCCCTTCGGCTAGTCGTATCGACGCCATCAGTGAAGAGAATGACAGCCTTGCGGCCCTCGATGCGCCTGAGTCGGGTGTTCATCACCTGGGCGACGGCTTCGTATAGACTTGTACCGTTTCCTATCTTTGTAGATTTGATGGCCCGATATATCGTCTGGCGGTCATTGGTCGCTTCGCAGAGCATATGTACCTCTTCGTCAAACGACAGCACCATCACCTTGTCCTGCGACCGGAGCTGATCGATAAAGGCGATAGCAGCTGCTTGGATCTCGCTGATCTTAAATTTCGTCGAATAGCTCATATCGAGCACTAGGGCCACCGTAAACGGCTGGTGCTCGTTTGAAAACAGCGTGACCTCTTGCTCAACACCGTCCTCAAGAACCTTAAAATTTTCTTTAACGAGCCCGCCGATAAAGCGACCTTTCTTGTCCATTACGCGAACCGGTATCGAGACAAGCTGCGTGTTGACCTTGATGATCTCGCCGTCATCTACCCCCACAGATTTATCGTCCGAAGGAGATCCATCTGCCTCAAGCGGATACGGCGTAGGCTTAGGTGTCGGCGAAGGTTCGACAGGCCGTTGGTTTTTCTTGCCGTCTGTCGTAGGCTGCGGACGACCCGCCTGAGCAGGCGTTTCGGCTACGACAAAAAGCAATAGCAATAACGCAAAAATGGTGAAAATTAATTTCATTAGAAAAACTTCAACGAGATACGATTCTACGATGCATTATCCCATCAAAAAAGATGCAAAAGACAAAAGTTGAAAAGTGAAAAAGCTAGATCGGTGTCCGACCTCAACTTTTTCACTTTTAAGCTCTTACCCTTTTTAACTTTCTTACTTACCCGCGACGTTTCTATTTGTTTGACCGACGATATAGCTCGTCTTTGCGCGGACTACGACCTCAGGACGCATGACGCGGATCTTGATCTGCTTGCGGTCGCCAACATTACCGACCTTGTCAGGATAATAGCCAAGCGAATATTGACGCCGCAATTCTTCGGCTATGCCCGAGAAAGCCGAATCGACGTTGTAGATCGACTGGGCCTCGAACTTACGTCCGCCGCTGTTTTGGGCAAGTGCTTCGAGGTATTGACGGCCTTTTTCATATTCCTTTGAGCTGGCACCGCCTCCTCGTCCGATATTGACGTTGCCACCCATCAGGATCGATGCGAGTATGTCGCCGAATGACACCTTGCCGCTGCTGCGCTGAGGATAATTGCCGCCGCCTCCGCCGCCGTTCATATCACGCGAGGTATCGTATCTGATAGTGTAAAATAGTGCATCGACCTCTTCGGTTTCGGCGATCGTGCTCTGATAACTCGCTCGTTTAGATGTCGTATCAACACCATCAGTAAATAAAACCACCGCCTTGCGGCCCTGTATCTGACGCAATTCGTTATCGATCACGTAATCAACAGCCTCGTAAAGGCTCGTGCCATCACCAAACTGCGACTGTCGAATCGCATTCTGTAGTTGATAACGATTATTGGTCGGCTGGCACAAAACGTGGACGTCTTGGTCAAACGCAATTACCATCACACGGTCGCCCGGACGGAGTTGATTGATAAACGTGATCGCCGCGTTTTGGATCTCCTCGATCTTAAACTGGGTCGAAGGGCTGACATCGATCATCATTATCACCGTAAACGGTTGCTCGGTCGATTGAAAATAGTCTAATTTTTGCTCAACTCCGTCCTCAAATATCTTAAAATCACGCTGTTGCAGTCCCGAGATAAATCGTCCGTCTCGGTCAAGCACAGACACCGGCATCGTCACCAGATTGGTCTCGACCTTGATGATCTCATCGTCGCCACTGGCTGGCGTGGGCGTTGCTACAGGCTGCTTATTTCCGCTGCCAATCAAAACTGGCGGGCCGGATTGCGGAGTCGAATTTATGTATGGATCGTTGACGATCTTAGGCGGAGTCGCGGTCGGTGCGACACGCGGACGAGCAGATGTGCTCACCTGGCCAAACGCTCCAACCACAAGCGTTCCAACAAAAATAATTGCAGCAGCAAAGTTTTTCATCTAGACATTTTCTCCGGCTAAAAATTGCTTTCTGGAAAAGCGACTCTTTGATTAAAACATTTACAATTTCGTTGCTAAGAATCTTGCTCAAGTTGCCCGATAGCAAGATCGTGAAACCGTCGTCGGACGGAGTTGATATTCTCAAACGGCAACATCCGACTGTGTGTGCGATTTGTTAGCAAGATAAACACGCGCTCCTTGACCGGATCTATCCACAGACTCGTGCCCGTAAACCCAAGATGCCCAAAGCTTTCTGGCGACATCATAGCCCCCGCGGTCGAGTCCGGCGTGGATGCAAGCTGGAATGCGAACGAGCGATGTTCGTTCATACCTTCGGTAAAATTTGTCCGAAAAAGCTCACAAGTTCCGGGCTTTAAAAGCGTCGTATAATTAGGTAAGAACTGCTGTGCGATCTTAAATACTTCTTCGGCGGTCGAAAACAACCCAGCATGACCCGCAACTCCACCCATAAAATAAGCATTATTGTCGTGAACGTCGCCCCAGATGATCGAATTGCGAAATGCGGATGGCGGAATGCGGATTTCCGGATACATTTCACGACATGTTTGTTCCTCAAACCCATTTCCATTCTCACTCGCGGCGATACACTTTCGCATCTCCTCCGGCGGTGCAAAAAAAGTGTCCTTTAAACCAAGCGGTTCGAACATCATCTTTGGGGCAGCTTGATCCAGGCACATTCCAGTAAAACGCTCAATAAGCGTGCCGAGCGCCAGAAAATTTAAATCGCTGTAAGTAACTGCTTCCTGTTCGTAATTTAAAAACGTCCTCCCGATCTCTGCAATGACCTCAGCTGGATCGGACACGAATAAATAGAATGGTTTCCACCCCGGCAAATGCGATGTGTGCGACAAAAGGTCCCCAACCTTTATCATCCGCTTTTCCACGGCATCAAATTCTTTGAGATAAATACCTACGCGGGCATCAAGCTGAAATTTGCGGCTTTCGATCAACTTCGCACACAACAAACCTGTCACCAGCACCTTAGTCAAACTCGCAAGATCATAGATCGTGTCGATACATGCCGGAATTAGTTCCGGTTCGACGACCGCATAGCCGAGAGCGTCCTGCATAACGATCTCACCTTTTTCCGCAATGAGATAGACCGCTGAGGGAAAATCACCGGCGTCAATACGTTCTTGCAAAAATGTCGAGATCTGTCCTCTTATCACACTCATTCTATTTTGCACGATTTGTTACGTTCCGCTTAACCTGCACCGTGAATTATTGACAAGAAAATCTATCAGAAATAGACTAAGTCTCTAAATTCTTTTCTAGAGGTAATAATTATGAGCAAAGCAGAATCTGCAGACTTGATCTTAAAACTTTACGACCTACGCCGCGAGGACAAGATGCGTGAGGCACGCAATTGGATATTCTCATTCAACCCGACGAGCGCGGACGAATATTTCCAGACAATGATGGATCCGAATGTGGGTGGTTACTTGCGAATGGTTACGTCCTATTGGGACATGGCTGGAGCGATGGTTGTCCAGGGTGCGATCGACGCCGACCTGTTTGACGCAACGGCGGGGGAGCACTATATGGTCTTTGCCAAGATCCAGCCGTTTTTGTCCGAATTGCGTGAAAAATTCCAAAACCCCGAAGCTTTCGCAAACCTCGAAAAGGTCATCATGGCCGCTCCTAACGGTGCTGAAAGACTGGCTAAAACCCAGGAATGGCTGAAAGGCATGCGGGTACAGATCGCCGCTGCACAGGCCGGTGGAAAGACGGAAGAAGCATCAGCTTAATCGAAATAAAACTCGACTGGGCGGACAAAAGTCCGCCCATTTTTAAATTGAGGCCAAATACGGAAATACAATATTCTCAGTCTAGATTAATTCAGAAGATCATCGTTCTATTGATCTTCCTCATATATTTTCCGCTTATTAGTTTTTCCCAAGTAGATGACAGAACTCCGCCTCCGGCTGAGGAAAATGAAGCACAAATACTAGCAGCATCTTTCGCAAACCCATATTTAAAGACTCGCAGTGTCGACCCTTTAATCGACCGTTTCTTCATCAGCGATTTTTCGGCTCGTCTCAAATATTGTGGCCCGACATAAGGATGCGGAGGATTTGGCCGCGACTTTTGGCAAAATGATGGCCCTTTCGCCTTATACAAAGGTAAAAACGTTGACTATAGACGCGCATATTCA
>JBKJRA010000327.1:0-8393 GCA_046594975.1 Pyrinomonadaceae bacterium
ATGCCGAGCTCTTCTAATTTTTTAACCAATGATGCTTCGGTGTATCTCGGTTGGGCACGACTAAACCGTTCTGTTGCTCTGAGTTCAGATAGCGGCAATGATTGTCCCACAGTCATCGGCGGCAACAGGCCTTCGGATGATTCTTCCGCTTCGTCCTCATCTTTATCTTCACGATAAACTTTCAGAAATCCGTCAAATTTCAACACTTCACCCGAAGCTGTTAATTCTTCTTTGTTAGTGGAAATTTCTATATTGACGGTTGTTTTTTCTAACTCCGCATCGGCCATCTGCGATGCCATTGTTCGTTTCCAGATCAGTTCGTACAGCTTTTGCCATTCCTCTTCCTTGATCGTTGTGGCACTCGTGTAAGTTGGGCGAATGGCTTCGTGAGCTTCCTGTGCAGATTCATTTTTATTTTTGAATTTGCGAAACTGCTGATATCTTTCGCCAAATAGGTTGCTCACCGTTTTCGTAATATCGTCTAGGGCCGTTGCGCTCAGGCTTACGCTGTCCGTACGCATATAGGTAATATGGCCGTTTTCATATAACTTCTGTGCGATCTGCATAGTTCGTGCGACACCGTAGCCCAACTTTCTTGATGCTTCCTGTTGGAGTGTTGACGTGGTAAATGGAGGGGCCGGAGTTCGTTTGCCGGGCTTTACCTTTATATCTGTAACCTTATAATCAGCGGCGACACAGCCCTTCAAAAACGTTTCCGCATCTTCCGCATTGCTCTGTTTTCGTCCTTCGGCCTTGAATGTTACAGCTTTTCCGGTTATATCATCGGCAATAAACAGGCCTTCGATCTTAAAATGACTTTCTTTCTGAAAGCCGTTGATCTCGCGTTCTCGGTCGGCGATCAGGCGTACTGCGACGCTTTGCACTCGGCCGGCGCTCAGATTTTTATTACTCGTACTGATCTTTCGCCATAACACGGGGCTCAATTCAAACCCTACGATACGATCCAGAACGCGGCGAGCTTGCTGCGCCATAACCAGGTTCATATTCACCGTGCGCGGGTTATTTACAGCCGCTAAGATCGCGGGCTTAGTGATCTCATGAAACACGATCCGCTTGGTTGTTATCGGGTTAAGGTCCAGCACTTCGCAGAGATGCCAACTTATGGCTTCGCCCTCACGGTCTTCGTCAGTTGCGAGCCATACTTCCTCAGATTTTTTTGCTAAAGACCTCAGTTCACTCACGACTTTCTTCTTGTCGTCAGAAACAATATAACGGGGTTCAAAATCGTTTTCGATGTCGATACCCATACCGGATTTTTCCAAATCACGAATATGGCCAAAGCAGCTATTCACCTGAAAATCTTTTCCAAGGATCTTTTCAATTGTCTTTGCTTTTGCAGGGCTTTCAACTATTAACAGATTCTTTGGCATATTTCAGTGTGGTATTTAATAACGGTCTGACGAAGTGTTCGAAGCATTTACCCGTCTTGGAAAAAAATAATCAGAGGCCTTTTTCGCCTCTGACATAATGACTTCTATCACCTCGACACAATGAGTGTCAATACGAGGTGAAACCATACCAATTTTTGGGCTTGTATCAAAACCAGCCTTTCTCAAGTTCGCCGCGAGTAATTTTTTCCCGGCAAAACGCGTATCAGATCACGTATATCGAGACCGACTAGCGCACTGTTTAGATCACCAAAAGAAAGCCCGCTTTTCTCAAGCAATTCATCTATATGTGTCGGCTCGTCAGGCGTTAGATGCTCCCATATCTTGCGTTCGTGATCGGTCATATCCGCCGGGATAAGCTCCGGCTGCCGCGTTGCGGTTTCCGCTTTTGCCGATTCGATCTTTGGCGGTAATATCGCGGCCGCGATCTCCGATGGAAACTCCGCAACGACATCCTGCCATTGCTGCACTAATTTAGCACCACTCTTAATAAGGTAATTAGTGCCAAACGAATTTCCGGATGTGATGTTTCCGGGTACGGCCATCACCTCGCGGTTTTGCTCCATCGCGAGCCTCGCAGTGATCAGAGACCCACTGCGTTCGGATGCCTCGACTATCAAAACACCTAAGCTCAGTCCGCTTATGATGCGGTTACGATATGGAAAGTTTTCCGGTATCGGCGGCGTGTCGAGCGGAAACTGTGAAACCAAAGCCCCTCCAGAATCTAATATCTCGCGAACAAGCCCCGTATTCTCTCTCGGATATACGCTATCAATACCAGTTCCCATTACGGCAACTGTTCTACCCTGCCCGCGGATCGCACCACGATGAGCCGCCGTATCAATTCCGCGTGCAAGTCCCGAAACCACCGTCACGCCGCGTGATGCCAGATCACGAGCAAGCATCTCCGACGCATTTTCGCCGTACGTAGAACACTTTCGCGAACCCACTACACCAACCGCAGGCAGATCGAAACACGCTTGCCAGTCGCCCTTAACATAAAGCACCGGCGGTGGATCATCTATCTCACGCAGCAGCGCCGGATAACTGCCGTCATCGAGTATCAGCACATCTCCGCCCAGCTCTTTCACCCGCTCTAACTCATTGGCAGCCTTATCGTGAAACTCATTCTTAATAATGCTTTCGATCGTCTCAGGTTTGAGCCGCATCGATTCCAGTTCGGTCCGCCGTGCGTGAAATACAGCATCCGCCGAACCGAATCGCTCCAGCAACTTTGTCGCCGCACGAGGCCCGACGCCGGGAGTCATATTTAACGATATCCAAGAGATCATCTCTTCCTAACTATTCACTATTCACTGTTCCCTATTCACTAAATTGGCGGAGGCGTGTGGGAGTCGAACCCACTTGAGCACGCTCTCGCGCCCTCACAACGGTTTTGAAGACCGCGCCCATCACCGGACAAGTTGCGCCTCCGAGTTAGAACCACCTGCCATTATGTGGTGGTTGAACTATCTAATTATTCGACAAGATCGGAATTAATGGCCTCTATTTATCGCTATGCGATCGATGCGAGCCCTTTACGTTCTACAAGCGACAAAAGTTTGAGAGATGGTCCTGCCGGACGCTTTTCACCACGCTCCCACTGGCTAATTGAGTCCTTAGAAATATTAAGATGGTGGGCAAAAACTGTCTGACTGACCTGTTCACGCTCACGAAGGGCACGGATCTGTTGGGGCGTGAATTCGTGTATCGGCGTCAGGCAAGATCCATCGAACTCACGCATTGTTTGCTTGTCGATTACCCCGGCTGCAAAAAGCCCGATGGCCGTCTCGTGAATCGCCACCGCCGCCTTGCTCCTATACGCCTTATTCTTCTTCATGACTATATCTCCTCGATATCACCCCTTTTCAGTAAGTTCTCTAATTGCCGATCATTGATCGAAAGCATAATCTTTGCCAGTTTTTTAAACCCTCGAACATCTGCCTTGTCTATATTTTCCAATACACTCTTTGCAAAACCATAGACAAAGTAAGCCTTGTCGCCCTTTCGGAAAAAAATAATCGTCCGATAACCACCGGATTTTCCTTCCTGTGGTCTTGCGATACGTTGTTTAATCACCCCGCCACCATAATCTGCGTCAATGTTTCCTGCGTCAACATCTCGCACCGTCTGAATCAACTTTTCATCGCTGATCCCTTCCTTTCTTGCGAATTTGGAGAACCATTTATTTTTGAAGATCCTCATCGCGTCCTGTCTTTTCTACTGTAGCACTAAGTTCTATATATCTGTCAAGGATTTCAAATTACCGAGACCGTACCCATCACCGGACAAGTTGCCCCTCCGTAATTTGTTGTCAGTAGCCCGCACGTAATTAAGGGCTTTTATGCAACAAGCTTTTTACGTGCGGGCTACTGACACAACATGGTTATCAAAGTCGCGCGTTTTGCGATATCGCTGACCGAAATATGCTCGGTCAGCATGTGGGCTCCGGCACCGGCAATGCCGAGACCGTCAAGTATCGGAACGCCCATTGCCGCGACAAAATTGCCGTCTGACGCTCCGCCGACCTGGGTCTCGCCGAGCTCGTAGCCAAAGCTGCTCGCTAGATTTCGAGCCTTCTCGTAAAACGCAACAACTGCTTCCGTGCGTTCGAGCGGCGGGCGATTGATACCGCCGGACAATTCTAGCGAAACGCGTGTATCAAAAGCGGTCAGCGATCTTAACTTTGCGTCGATCCGCTCCGACTCGGCCATTTGGCTAAAACGCACGTCGATCTCACATTCCGCTTTCTCCGGGATTACGTTCGTAGCCGTTCCGCCGTGGAAAGTCGTGACGTTAACGGTAGTGCCTATCTCGGAATTCGCAACCGCGTGGATCTTTTCGATCTGTCTGGCGAGTTCCGCAATTGCATTTGCTCCTTTTTCCGGTTCCAGACCGGCATGCGCCGGAACGCCTTGTGCCCGTAGTTTATAAGTCCCGGTGCCCTTGCGTCCGGTTTTGACACTGCCGTCGGCTGATGGCTCACAGACCAGACAGCTTGCGGCCTTGGCAGCTTCGAGTTCGACCAGCGGCCGTCCGGTGTGACTGCCGACCTCTTCGTCACACGATAGCAAGATCGTGATAGGCCGAGCAGGTTTTGTGTCGGTCGTGGCAAAAAACCGCAGAGCCTCAAACATCAATACGATGTTTGCCTTCATATCGAAAATGCCGCAGCCGTAAAATTTATCGCCCTCTATCCGCGTCGCGTTTTGCAGGTTAGTCCCAATCGGATGAACCGTATCAGTGTGCCCGAGCAGTAGCGTGTGCGGCTCGCCTGTAATTAACGCACGGATCACGATATGCTCACCAAAACCGTCCGCCTTGATCCTCTCAAATGTCAGATCAAGCGGAATATCAGCTATTTGCTTCTCGATCCAGTCTGCAACAACGACACTCTTTTCAGCGTCATAAGACGGCGATTCGATATCGACGATCTCGCGGATAGCCTTGACGGTTGCTGACTGTCGCTCTAGAAAATATTGCAGTATTTCGTTGGGGGTCATTTAATAGTTTACGTCCGTTATCTTATTATCGGCGGCGTATTTGCGGGCCTCTTGTTCGGTTTTGAAAATTTTAACGACGTCGTATTCCTTCATTATTTGCTGGCCATTGATAAAAAATGGCATCATCGGGCGGGCAGCGATCTGCGTGGGGCAAAAATCGAGCAAGCCGATCTCAAGCGTCTGTTTGACCGATGAGGTCTGGGTCACGGGATACATCACCTTTCGTATCATCTGGCAAGGAATTCCGTCGCCCGCTGTCGCAACCGCCGTTTTAGGGGTGCCGAAAACCTCATTAAAAAGGTCGCCCATGCGATATCCGGCGAGTGCCAGCCTTTCCTGACTGATCTTATAGGCTTTTGCCTTATATTCATCCGTAGGCAACTGGTCACGTTTCACACCTTTATATACCTCGGTCGTCGCGATATCGACGCTTTCTTTTTCCCACACCTCATATTTTCCTTCAGCCAGACGGCTCTGCAGCGATGCGTAGGGATATGACTTCATTATCATTTGCCCTATCGGGACGAGATAATCAGAATCGCAGGCATCGGCAGTATTGGGCATATTTTGGCCGATTATCCCGTCCCAAAACTGGTGCAGTTTTAGGTGAATATCGCCGCCTCTCGGGCTGATCCAAAATGTGTTTCCGCCCTGATCTCCATTTTCTTCGCCTTTGTAATCAGTCACTCTGCCTGAGGCATGCAATGGTTGGTGCAGGTCGCCGATAAGGTGTAAGAGCCAGGCGACGGCGAGAGCTTTTTCCGAATTTGATGCCGTGCCACGAATGACCTTGTCAAAATCGGCTAATTTTTGCATCAGTTTTCCGCCTTCGTCACCGGGCGATGGCAATATCTCGGCCTTTCCGTCTTTGTCGGTCCAGCGTGTGTCGAAATAATGCCAGGTCGAGTTTTCTTTTCCGTTGTTATACTTTTTGTTCCGGGTGTCAAATTTCGCATCTTTGATAAGGTCAGCCCAAACGGCTGCCTGCATAAAAAAATCACGCTTTCTGATCTCATCTTTTTGTGAGCCGTATAGCATATAAAATGTCGCTAGCTGAGAGTCCTCAGGCGCGGCAAGCAGTATTTTAAACACTTTGTCTCGAACCTCAGGCGTCATCCGGTGCCAAGCGATATAGGCCGTGAGCTTGTGTCCGGAATCGTCCCAGGCAAAAACCGGAATAATTGATGAGGAAAGTATGGTAGCAAACAGTACGGCACGCAAAATAAATTTAAACATGTTATAGCTCCTGAATCTATTGGCAAGATTCTATCGAATTAATCTAGTAAGAGAAAGCCGGTGTTCTGCGGCATGAAAAATATTATCAAACCTTTTTCATTTCTCATTCATCTTATAGATGCAAAACAGTTCCGTTGTGAACGGTCTAAAAAAAGGGAAGATACGATGCAAGGAATTTTGGAACAAAATATGATCGCCGAACGTGTTATAGATAGAACACCCGGCGCGTTTGGAAAAAAGATAGGTCTTGCGGTCAGATTGTTGGGCTGTCGGCACAAGCAGTTGACCCGGCCGTTTACAAACGAAAAAGGTTCGTACCGTGCCTGCATCAATTGCGGAGCACGCAAAGAGTTTGATATAAAAAGTTTTAAGACATTGGGGACATTTTATTATCCCCCGTCGGTGTCCTCGCGACCGTAACAGCGGGGAATTCATAAATACCCTTCATATATACCTACCAAATTAACCTACCGAGTGCGGTTTTCCAAAAAACCGCACTCTTTCTATTTATTGACCATTTGCGATTACCGAAAAATCAGGTAAAGTCTCATTTAAAGGGATAAAAGCAATGATTAAGAAAGTGATTTTAGGATTACTGACGTTGATAGTCATCGCCGTAGCTGTAATTTGTGTAATGGCATCGATGCAGCCTGCGGAATTTAAGGTTGTTCGCGATGCGACCTATACTGCCGCACCGGAAACCGTTTTCGAACAGGTGAATAACTTTCATAAATGGGAAGCCTGGTCACCGTGGGCTAAGATCGATCCCGCAATGAAAACGACCTATTCCGGCCCTGATTCCGGTGCCGGTGCATCTTACGCGTGGATCGGTAATAAAGATGTCGGCGAAGGAAAAATGACCATCAATGAGAGTCATCCGTCAGGGCACATCAAGATCGATCTCGAATTTATCGCTCCTTTTGCGGCGAAAAATGTCACCGAATTTACATTCAAACCCGAGGGCGACAAGACACGCGTCACATGGACGATGGCTGGGCAGAAAAACTTTCTGATGAAAGCAATGGGCCTGTTTATGGATATGGACAAGCTGGTCGGCGGAGATTTTGAAATGGGTCTCGCGCAGCTCAAACCCGTGGTCGAATCCGCTCCGAAACCAGCAGCAGCGGCCTCACCTGATCCGGCTACAGTGGTCAAATAGGAGTTTTTTGCGATGAATATTTTGCTTTGGATAGTTCAGATACTGGTTGGCCTATTGTTTATTTTTTCCGGAGCATCTAAATTTATGATGCCCTACGAAGAGATGATCAAAGGCTCTCCGTACGTTTTGCCGCACTGGTTCCTTTTGTTCATAGGCGTTTGCGAGTTGCTCGGCGGTATCGGCCTGATCGTGCCTTGGGCGACAGGTATCAAACGTGGGCTCACGCCGCTGGCGGCCTCTCTGCTGATCGTGATCATGATCGGCGCGGTCTTTTTCACCGCTCTTTCGACCATTCCTGGAATGGCCCCAATGGCCGCAGTTCCTGCCGTTGTAGGCATTTTATGTGCATTTATAGCCTGGGGTCGAAAAGCCTCTGCGTAGGAGTGTTTTTATCCGGTGTCTGCCGATAATTAAGGTTGGGATTACTCTGTGTTCTCCGTGACTCTGTGGTGAATTGTTTTACCTCCGATTCATTGCTGCTTACATATCTAAATGAAAAAACGTCTGATCAAGGTCATAAAATCCGGTGCTGAGCCTGCCGCTCCCGCCGCCCCCACCACCAAAGAGATCCGCATCCGGCAGGAAAAAGAAGATATCGAAGACCTGCGCGAAATGACAGGTAACGTCAAAAACTGGATAACCGAACGCCGCGAAAACAGCCTCGCCGAACAAAAATCCGACAAAAAAAACCGCGTCGATTGGAACAAGAAAAATAAATTTATCAAGGGGAAATAATATGTTCAAAAATACACACGCATTTTCAGGATTCTCGGCAGACGACATCGAAAAGGCAAAAGAATTTTACGGCACAACGCTCGGCCTCGATGTCGAGTCCGGCGGGATGGGCATCCTCACGCTCAAGCTCGCGGGCGGCGGCGAGGTCATCATCTATCCCAAACACGACCACAAACCCGCAACATTTACCGTCCTCAATTTTAAGGTCGATAATATCGACGCAGCGGTCGATGAACTAGCCGCACGCGGCGTCACGTTCGAACGCTACGACATGCACGGCACACTGCCCGACGCCAAAGGCATCTACCGTATGTCCGAAGGCGGCCACGCCCCCGACATCGCCTGGTTCAA
>JBKJRA010000338.1:0-2670 GCA_046594975.1 Pyrinomonadaceae bacterium
GACTACCTCTTCGCGTGTCTCCTTGGTTTCGCCATTTGAGCGGATCTGCTCTAAAAGCCAACCGACGCGGCGGCTCGCCCATAACCGCGGTAAGAAATTATTTTCATCTGAGCGTGACGGAAAATCGAGACTTGTGTAATTGAACGTGCGGCTTTCTTTGCCTGCCTTTCCGGTCAATTTGAGCGTGATA
Source organism: Pyrinomonadaceae bacterium (assembly GCA_046594975.1). GTDB lineage: Bacteria > Acidobacteriota > Blastocatellia > Pyrinomonadales > Pyrinomonadaceae > OLB17. The sequence continues at coordinate 191 of JBKJRA010000338.1, forward strand.
TTTTTGAGATCATTAGTGTTTTTATAACGACCGATGACCGTCATCTGCATCCCGCGGAAAAGATCTGTGAGCTTACGCGGATAAATGTAGTCCGCCAACAGGGGTGCAAAATTAAGATCGAGGTCGGCTAGGACCGGCGAACTTACGCGCGAAAAGAAATTTGAGACCTTTATCTCTAGATCTTCTTTCGGCTGAATATAGTCTGAGATACCAGCATTTTCGGAACCGATCTTATCGAGCAATGTCGTGTTTACGTCGTAGCCGAAACCGAAAGGAAAGATACGAATATCCAATTTTTTTGCATCTTTCAGATTTGAAATGATCTTATCGACATTGGTTTCGCCGACTGTCGGTAATCCGTCCGTCATAAAAACTAACATTTTAGGACGATCGCCGCTTTCAAACTGTTTGAGAGACGCGAGCAGCGATTCGTTTATGTTCGTGCCGCCAGTCGGCTGCAGTTTATTGACGAAATCTTCGCCCCGCTTTTTACCCTCGGCGTTAGCGGCGATGAGGCCGCGTTCCATCAGGTGTTCTTCGCCGGCAAAATTAATGATGTTAAATCTGTCGCCGTCTCGAAGAGTACGAATGCCGAATAGAAGAGCTTTGCGTGCCTTGTCCATCTTGCCTTCTTCGGCCATCGAACCAGATGTGTCGAGGACAAAAACGATGTCTTTATTGACTAACTCTTTCTCTGAGACATTGTCTTTCGGCGAGAGCATCAGCAGAAAATAGCCATCCTTGCCCGGTTCGCGATAAGTGACGAGAGACATTCCAAAATCATTATTGGAAAGCCCGTAGAAAAGCCGAAAATCACTATCGTTGCTTTTTGTTTCAAATGAAACTTTAGCCGCAGTTTCGCCTTTCATCTTTGTATCTATTTGATGGGTCGGCGAATAGATATTTCGCAGTGCTTCTTTGCCTACGATCTCGATCGAGCCCGAAACCGTGCCAAATTTCTGTTGTGCAGTGATGTTTCGTTTGTCATAAATAACATCTTCCATTGGCAGAGGCCGCTGCTGCCAGACATTGCGTCCGGTTCCGAGAGGATATCGATATGCAACAGTGCCTGATTCGGCTTTTAGGATCTCTGTATAGGTTAGTTCGAGCTTTTTGTCGGAGTTTGGCGGGATCGGAAATATGGATGCCTGAAACAAGTTTTTTCCTGCGTATTCGAGCAAGCCGGGATCTTTCTGCCGCCGGACGATCTCATCATAAATTCGCCGTGCTTCTTCGCGGCTGCGAACCTCACCAACGAGCTTTTTGCCGTTTTCCCATATCGCAAATTCTACGATCGATGCCGTCTCCGGTATCGGGAAAAAGTATGTTCCCTCAAGCGTATAAGGCGTGTCGTTGCGAAAAATCTGCTCAACGTGCGTCGTCGCGACCTGGCCGTTGATCTTGACATCAAGGTTGATCGACTTGACCGGCAAAGCGTTTGGCAACGGCTGCGGGGCGGGCCGCGGCCTGCAAGGGCTGGTTTCGCAGAATATTGGAACAATGACCCCTTGAGCGGACGTGCTGACGGTAAAGATAAATGCGGAAAATGCGATACCGGCGATTGCGGCGATAGATCTAAACTTCATATTTTACTCCTGTATTTTCGAGTGCGAGGAGATGCACTTTTTGTTTGACACCTAAAGGAACGTCCCGTGTTGTATAATCTTGCATTTTTTGTCCATCTCCGCGTTTGGGTGTAAGATTTAGACCTCGTTATAACGATATTTGCAGGAGCTGTTTATGATCAAAAAGTTGTCGTTGATCGTCATAATGTTAGTTTTGAGCGTTGTTGTTAGTCAGCACGAGTGGGCGCAGTCCCTCGATGGGTCAGTTGACACCATTGATCAGCCATCTGCCATCACCGTCAACCATGTTATTTGGATATGGTTTGAAAATCGCGAAGACACCCAAATAACTGCCGTCACGGCTCCGCATTTTGCAAGTTTTGCCGCAGCCAATCTCAACCTGACAAATTATTTCGGTGTATCACACCCTTCGCAGCCCAACTATTTGGCAGCGTTTTCGGGTTCTGCTCAGGGCGTGTCGAGTGACATCTATGTTACTTTTCCGGCTTTGACAGATAATCTTGCTAACCAGCTTGCCGCGGCCGGCAAATCATGGCGGCTCTATGCTCAGGGTTACCCGGGTGGCTGTTCGGACGCCGTAACATTCCCAGGAGGCATTGATGGCCCCGGAGTTGCTGGCCAGTATGCTCGGAAACATAATCCTGCAATGCCATTTGAAAACGTGCGTCTCACTCCTGCGCAATGCGCGAATATCCAGCCACTTGCTAATTTTGACCCTACTGTTAATTTCGCATTCGTCGTGCCGAACATGATCAACGACATGCATGATGGTGCTCCCGGTCCTGCCACCACACAGGGCGATGCTTTTTTTGAGGCATTCTTGCCTCTGGTCACATCTAGTCCCGATTGGGCCCATACTTTGCTGATCGTGACGTTTGACGAAGGAACTACTAC